>NZ_JBHJUW010000023.1:0-83466 GCF_042268205.1 Streptomyces sp. NPDC056160 | reverse complement strand
GTCTGGGGCCGCGGGAGACCATCGAGGCTCTCGTCACCGAGTCCTTCCGGGAGATCGACCGGCACCGTGCCGCCGTCGCCATCTACCAGAAGGAGTCCAAGCACCTGGGGTCCCTGCCGCGTTTCGGGTATCTCGCCGGCTCCCAGCAGCGGTTCGAGAAGGCGTGGCTGGGGACGTTGGAGCGCGGTGTGGCCACCGGGGCCTTCCGCGCGGACCTGGACGTCCGGCTGACGTACCGCTTCGTGCGCGACACCGTGTGGGTCGCCGCGTCGTGGTACCGGCCGGGCGGACAGCACAGTGCGGAGGAGATCGCCCGCCAGTACCTCTCGATGGTGCTGGAGGGCATCGCCGCCCGCGACTGACCCCACACGACACCTGACCTCACAGTCACAGTCCCTGAAGGAGCACAGGTATGGCCGAGGCATACATCGTCGAAGCGGTCCGCACACCCGTCGGCCGCCGCAACGGCGGGCTGTCCGCAGTGCACCCGGCCGACCTGGGCGCCCATGTGCTGAAGGCGCTGATGGCGCGCTCCGGGGTGGACCCGGCCGCGGTGGAGGACGTGGTCTTCGGTTGTCTGGACACGGTGGGGCCGCAGGCCGGCGACATCGCCCGCACCTGCTGGCTGGCGGCCGGGCTGCCGCAGGAGGTGCCCGGTGTGACCGTGGACCGGCAGTGCGGCTCGTCCCAGCAGGCGCTGCACTTCGCCGCCCAGGGCGTGCTGTCCGGTACCCAGGACCTGGTGGTCGCGGGTGGCGTGCAGAACATGTCGCAGGTCCCCATCGCCTTCGCCGGCCGGCAGGCCGCCGAACCGCTCGGACTCACCCAGGGCCCCTACGCCGGCTCCGCGGGCTGGCGCGCCCGCTACGGCGACCAGCCGGTCAACCAGTTCCACGGCGCGGAGCTGATCGCCGGGAAGTGGGGCATCACCCGGCGCGAGATGGAGGAGTTCGCGCTGCGTTCGCACCGGCGGGCCGTCCGCGCGGCCGACGAGGGCCGCTTCGACCGCGAGATCGTCGCCTACGGGGACGTGAGCGCCGACGAGGGGCCGCGCCGGGACACCAGCCTGGAGAAGATGGCCGCGCTCACCCCGCTCGTCGAGGGCGGCCGGCTCACGGCGGCGGTCTCCTCGCAGGTCTCCGACGGCGCCTCCGCGATCCTCCTCGCCTCCGAGCGGGCGGTACGCGAACACGGGCTCACCCCGCGCGCCCGGGTGCACCACCTCTCGGTGCGTGGTGAGGACCCGATCCGGATGCTGTCGGCGCCGATCCCGGCCACGGCGTACGCGCTGAAGAAGGCCGGGATGTCCATCGACGACATCGACCTGGTCGAGATCAACGAGGCGTTCGCCCCGGTCGTCCTGGCCTGGCTGAAGGAGACCGGCGCCGACCCGGAGAAGGTCAACGTCAACGGCGGCGCCATCGCGCTGGGGCATCCGCTGGGCGCCACCGGCACCAAGCTGACGACCACGCTGCTGCACGAACTGGAGCGCACCGGCGGCCGGTTCGGCCTGCAGACGATGTGCGAGGGCGGCGGCCAGGCCAACGTCACCATGATCGAGCGGCTCTGACTGGCTCTCAGGCCATCAGGTTCGCCTGTCAGGTTCCTGAGAGAGGGCATTCGGCGGCCGGCGGCACAGGCGTACCGCCGGCCCCTCTCGCCCGGTTCTCCCGCTCGGCGCGCAGCTCCTGACAGGCAAGCGCCGCACACAGTGATCCGCAGTATTTCTTACCCGGAAAGAAATACCGGCCTTTTTCTCGCCGATTTCTTTCCGGGTTCCCGAAACCGCGTTCGCGAGGTCACGCGTATTCGAACGCGGGAGAAAACAGCCTTTGTGGTTCCTCAATTCCTCCCCATGAACCGGTCCGGAATCACTTGCCGTGATTTGGTGCACCACCCCGCGCACCCCGGCGTCTGACCGACCGACAAGGGCCATCACGCCCACCTGGCACCACAGACAGAGGCACCACGATGTCTTCGCCCGTACTCGAGCCGCTCGGCCGACCGCACATGTCGCCCGGCGACCGGGCTCTCTTCCGCAGCGGGGACGCGCCACCCCCGCGTACCCTGATCGACGTCCTGCGCGCCACCGCCGCGGCGCATCCGCGGGCGCCCGCCCTGGACACGGGCGGCGACGTGCTCTCCTACGGCGACCTGTGCGCCGAGGTCCTCGACCGCGCCCGGCGCCTCGCCGGCCAGGGCATCGGCCCCGGCGACAGGGTGGGCGTGCGGGTGCCGTCCGGCACCGCGGAGCTGTACCTCTCGATCCTCGCGGTGCTCAGCTGCGGGGCGGCCTACGTACCGGTCGACGCCGACGACCCCGACGAACGGGCCGCCACCGTCTTCCGCGAGGCCGGTGTGTGCGCCGTCCTGGGCCCCGGCCCGCAACCGGCGGACCTGGCGCGGCCCACCGGCGCTACGGCGGGCGAACCGTTCGCGCCCGCGCCCGAGGACGACGCGTGGATCATCTTCACGTCCGGCTCGACCGGCGCACCCAAAGGCGTCGCCGTCACCCACCGGTCCGCCGCGGCCTTCGTCGACGCCGAGGCACGCCTCTTCCTCCAGGAGCGTCCGCTGGGACCGGGAGACCGGGTCCTGGCAGGGCTCTCCGTCGGCTTCGACGCCTCCTGCGAGGAGATGTGGCTGGCATGGCGGTCCGGCGCCTGCCTCGTCCCCGCCGAACGCGCCCTGGTCCGCGCGGGCCACGAGCTGGGCCCCTGGCTCGACGAGCGGGGCATCACCGTCGTCTCCACCGTGCCGACGCTGCTGGCGATGTGGCCCGAACACGCGCTGCGGCGCGTGCGGTTGCTGATCCTGGGCGGTGAGGCCTGCCCGCCCGGCCTCGTCGACCGGTTCGCCGCGCCGGGGCGCCAGATGTGGAACACCTACGGCCCCACCGAGACCACCGTCGTGGCCTGCGCCGCACTCCTCGGGCCCGGCCGCACCGTACGGATCGGACTGCCGCTCCAAGGATGGCAGCTGGCCGTCGTCGACGAGAGCGGAGAGCCGGTGGCGTACGGGGAGGAGGGCGAGCTGGTCATCGCCGGCGCGGGCACCGGGCGTTACCTCGACCCGGCCAAGGACGCCGAACGGTTCCGGCCCTGCCCCGCCCTCGACACACCGCGCGCCTACCGCTCGGGCGACCTGGTGCGCGCCGACCCCGAAGGTCTCGTGTTCGTGGGACGCGCCGACGACCAGGTCAAACTCGGTGGCCGACGCGTCGAACTCGGGGAGATCGACGCGGCGCTCCTCGCCCTGCCCGGCGTACGGGCGGCGGCCGCGGCCGTACGGACGACGGCGGCCGGCACGGACCTGCTCGTCGGCTACGTCGTTCCCGCACCGTTCGCCGGGGACGCGCCCGACTTCGACGCGGCCGGGGCCAGGGCGCTGCTGGCGGAGCGGCTGCCCGCAGCGCTCGTACCGGTTCTGGCAGAGGTGGCCGACCTGCCCGTACGCGCCTCCGGAAAGGTGGACCGCAAGGCCCTGCCGTGGCCCGTGCCCCTCGCCGGCGACGCGGGCGGCACCGACGGCCCGGAGCACGCGCTGCACGGGACGGCCGCGCGGCTGGCCGACCTCTGGGAGCGGCTGCTCGGCCTGCGGCCCGGCCCGGACAGCGACTTCACGGCCCTGGGCGGCACCAGCCTGACGGCGGCCCGGATGGCGTCGATGCTCAGGGAGCAGTACCCGGGCCTCTCGGTCGCCGACGTCTACCGGCACTCCGTGCTGCGGCACCTGGCGGACCATCTCGACTCCCTGGCCGGCACCACGGCCGCGGTACGGCCCGCCCGGCCGGTCCCGAGGCGTACCTCGGTGATCCAGTTCTGCGTCCAGACGGCCGGCTACGGCATCGCCGGACTGCGCGGGCTGGTCGGGCTGGCGGCGACCGACAACGTGCTCGGCCGGGTCGCCCCGCACGACTGGACACCGCACACGTCGTGGTGGCTGGTCCTCCTGGGCTGGCTGGTGCTGTTCAGCGCACCGGCGCGGTGCCTGATCGGAGCGGCCCTCGCCCGCACACTGACCGGCTCGGTCACCAGCGGCGCCCATCCGCGCGGCGGAAGCGTCCACCTGCGGCTGTGGAGCGCCGAGCGGGCGGTGGCGGCCTTCGGCGTGCCGTCCCTGCTCGGCACCCCGTGGGCCGCCCTGTACGCCCGGGCCCTGGGCTGCACGACGGGCCGGGACGTCCGGTTGCACACCATGCCCCCGGTGACGGGCCTGGCCGACCTGGGCGACGGATGCAGCGTCGAGCCCGAGGCGGACGTCTCGGGCTGGTGGCTCGACGGCGACACCCTGCACGTCGGACGGGTCACCGTGGGCGCCGGCGCACGGGTGGGGCACCGCAGCATGCTGCTGCCGGGCGCCGCCGTGGGACGCGGCGCGGAACTCACCGCCGGAAGCTGCCTGGACGCCCGTGTCCCCGACGGGCAGGTGTGGACCGGTTCGCCGGCCCGGCCCGCCGAGGAGGCCGAACGCGTGGCGGGCACCGGATGGCCCGCACCGCCCACCGGACGGCGCGGCCGCCGCCACCTGGCCTACGCGCTGTCCCTCGCCGCCCTGCCCCTGCTGTCACTGCTGGCCTTCGCACCCGCCCTGTTCGCGACCTGGCTGCTGGTGCGCCACACACCCGCCCTGTCGCAGGCGGCACTGCGCCTGCTCGCCGCAGCCCCCCTGTTCGCGGTGACGACGACGGTGTGCGGCATGCTGATCACCGCCCTCGCCGTCCGCCTGCTCAGCCGCACCCTCACGCCCGGTCTGCACCGCGCGGACGGGGCCGTGGCCTGGCGGGCCTGGCTGGTCACCCGGCTCCTGGACGGCGCCCGCGCCGGCCTGTTCCCCCTCTACGCGAGCCTCGCCACCCCGTACTGGCTGCGCCTGCTCGGCGCGCGCGTCGGCCGCAACGCCGAGATCTCGACCGTACTGCCGCTGCCGTCCCTGCTGGACGTGGCGGACGGGGCGTTCCTCGCCGACGACACGCTCGTCGCGCCGTACGAACTGCGCGGCGGATGGATGCGGTTGGGGCCCGTGCGCATCGGGACGCGCGCGTTCGTCGGCAACTCCGGCATCGTCGGGCCCGGCCGTGACGTCCCCGACCGCGCGCTGGTCGGCGTGCTGTCCGACGCACCGGCCGACGGCAGGCCGGGCACGTCCTGGATCGGCCGGCCGGCGATGCCGCTGCCCCGCGTCCCCGACAACACCGACCCGGCCCGCACGTTCGCCCCGCCCCGGCGGCTGGTGGCCGCCCGCGCGGCCGTGGAGGCCTGCCGCCTGGTGCCCGTCGTCCTGGGCACGCTGCTGGCCGAGTGCGTGCTGCTGGGCGAGCAGGACGCGCTGGTCGCGGGCGGACTGCCGGCGGCGGCGCTCGTCGGCGCCCCGCTCCTGCTGGCCGCGGGCCTGACGGCCTGCCTGCTGACCACCGGCGCCAAGTGGCTGCTCGTGGGCCGGTTCCAGCCAGGTGAACGCCCCCTGTGGTCGTCGTTCGTGTGGCGCAACGAGCTGTTCGACACCTTCGTGGAGGTGCTGGCCGTGCCCTGGGGCGCCGGCGCCCACCTCGGCACACCCGTGCTCAACTGGTGGCTGCGCAGCCTCGGCGCGCGCATCGGACGCGGGGTGTGGTGCGAGACGTACTGGCTGCCCGAGACCGATCTGATCAGCCTCGGCGACGGGGTCAGCGTCAACCGCGGATGCGTGCTGCAGACCCACCTCTTCCACGACCGGATCATGCGGATGGACACCGTGCACGTGGCCGCCGGAGCCTCCCTGGGCCCGCACAGCATCGCCCTGCCCGGCACCACGATCGGCGCCGGGGCCTCGATCGCCGCGTCCTCGCTCGTGATGCGCGGCGAAACCGTGCCCGACGGCACCCGCTGGGCCGGCAACCCCATCGCGGGCGTCCGCGCGCCCGACGCCGGCGCGGCGCTCACCGGAGGGGAGGCGGCATGACCCGGTGCACCCGGCGCGCCCTGATCCGCGGCGCCGCCCTCGCCCCGCTCGCCGCGACCGCCGCGGACCGCCTCACGGGGCCCGCCGCAGAGCGCTACTTCCCGGGCCACGGATCGTACGGCCACCACACCACCTCCTACGACCTGAGCCTCGCCTACGACCCGGCCGCCGGCACCCTCCGGGGCCGGGCCCGCATCCGAGCCGTGGCCGCCCGGCCCCTGCCCGAGGTCGAACTCGACCTCGCCCGGCTCACGGTGCGCAGCGCCCGCGTCGACGACATCGAGGTCCGCACCAGGACCAAGCGCCACAAGCTGCTCCTGACCCCTCCCCGCCCGCTCGCCGAGGGAGCCCCCTTCACTCTGGACATCTCCTACGGCGGCCGGCCGGGCCCCGTACGCACGCCGTTCGGGGCGATCGGCTGGGACCGCACCGGCGACGCGCACGGCGGAACCCTCGTCGCCGCCCAGCCGCTCGGCGCCCCCTCCTGGTTCCCCTGCAACGACCGCCCGGACGACAAGGCCGAGTTCGTCTTCCGCGTCACCGTGCCCCGCGGGCACCACGTGCTCGCCAACGGGGCGCTGACGGAACGCAGCGACAACGGCGCCACCGAGTCCTGGACGTACCACCACAGCGGCCCCATGGCCCCCTACCTCGCCGCCCTCTACACCGGCCGCTTCGGCAACGACACCTGGCAGGCCCGGGACACCGCGACCGGCCGGTCCATCACCGGCCGCAACGCCTACCCCGTCCGCCTGTCCCACCGCGCCCGCCACGACCTCGGCCGCCAGCCGGCCATGATCGAGGCGTTCACCGGCTGGTTCGGCCCGTACCCCTTCGAGACGTACGGCGCCGTCGTCGTCGACGCCGACCTGGACGAGCCCGTGGAGAACCAGACCCTCCCGGTCTTCGGACGCAACCACATCGACGGCGAACGGACCTGGGAGACCCTCGTCGCGCACGAACTCGCCCACCAGTGGTACGGCAACAGCGTGAGCCTGCGCGACTGGCGCGACATCTGGCTCAACGAGGGCTTCGCCACCTACGGCGAGTGGCTGTGGTCCGAGCACACCGGCGAGGACCCGGCCGACGCGATCGCCCGGCGGGAGTGGGCGAGGCTGCACCGCGGCCCGCAGAACCTCCGGATCGGCGACCCCGGCCAGGACCGCATCTTCGACGACCGCGTCTACACCCGCGGCGCCTGCGCCCTGCACGCCCTGCGCCTGACCACGGGCGACGAGCGCTTCTTCACCCTGCTGCGCGGCTGGCACCACGCCCACCGGGGCCGCAGCGCCGACACCCCCGCCTTCCTCGCCCATGCCGCCCGGTACACACCCCAGACCCCCGAGCCGCTCCTGCACGCCTGGCTCTACGACAAACCCCTCCCGCCCCTGCCCCCGCCCCGACCGGCCGCCGTCCGGCCCTGAAAGCAGCCTCCCGCCCTGATCGCGGCGGCCCTGCGCCGTGCGGCGGAGGCTGACACGCCACAGGGCCCGCCGCTGGTGCGACGGGCCCTTCGGGCCGGAGCCCCGCAGGGGGCCCCGGGGGTCGATCAGTAGATACGGAACGACGTCCCGGTGACGAGGGCACCACTGAACGTCGCCGAGGTGTTGGGGGGCAGCGCCGTCTGGCTGCAGGCCGCCGTCCAGCACGCCAGGGCGGTGTAGTTGCCGGTGAACCAGCCGCTGCGGTAGGGCCAGTTGCCGGTGAACGTTCCCGCGCTGCCGTAGAACCCCTGGTTCGCGTAGGGGATCCGGCCGCTGTAGTAACAACCGTCGCCGGAGTTGCAGATGTTGTGGTTGCTGATCGCCGGCCGGAAGGTGCTCCCCTTCTCGACCGAGAGGATCTGTCCGGTGGCGGGGTCGATCTCGACCGTCTTCGGCGTGTCCGATTTCAGAAGTTGCTGCTCCTGGCTGCTCAGACCCGGTGTGGGGTTGGTGTCGGCCGCGGCGGGCCCGACTGTGGCCATTCCGAGTGCGGCGGACAGAGCAAGGATTGCGGCCCCGGAGGCCAGGTGGCGCGTCAGCGTACTCACAGGAAGGTCCCCTCTTGTCGGTGCTCCGTCATGGTCAGTGACAGCGCGTCAGGAACATACCAGGGGCCATGGCCTCACCCGAACGTCTGTGCATCCCCGAACCGAGATTGGCTTGTTCCGAAATATCCGTCCAGAAACCGCGCCTGGCCGTCCGGAGATCGCCACCGCCTTTCCCCGCTCCGGGCGCCGGTGGGCAGAAGTGCGCCTACCCGCCCCCGGGGGCGGGGTCGTGGACGGGGGTGGTGGCGTAGCGGCTGGAGATCTGCCGGTCGAGGCGCTCGTCGAGTTCCTGCCCGTCGGCGAGGGCGTCGCGCAGGTCGCGGAAGTACTGCACGAACATGTCCGGGCTGAAGGTGGCCAGGAAGGTGGCCGGTTCGTCCGCGGGGTTGGCGAAGGTGTGCGGCGCCTCGGTGGGCGCGAGGACCAGGGTCCCCGGCGGCGCGTCCCACGTGCGCTCGCCGGTGGTGAAGCGCACCGTGCCGGACAGGACGTAGAAACCTTCGTCGTGCCCGGCGTGACGGTGCAGGGGCGGCCCGCTGCTGCGGGGGGCGATGGTCGCCTCGCACAGGGCGAGGCGGTGTCCGGTCCTGCTGCCGTCCTCCAGGACGCGGATCCGGATCGGGCCCAGCTCGATGACCTCGCCTTCGCCCGGCCGAACGATCGATACCTCTTGAGCCATGCGCTCACGCTAGGGCCCGGGGACCGGCCGGCGGGACGGACACCACGAGGGGAGCCGCGCCGGCCCGCACGAAGTTCAGCCGGCCGGCCCACCTGGCGGCCGGACGGGGCCGAGCGGATCGCCGGCCCAGAACGGCCCGCGGCCGCCCCGTGCGCCGCTCAGCCCGGGAAGCGGCCCGTGGAGCGCAGCCGCCAGCGCCGCTCGGCGTAAGCGAGATCGTCCCGCCACAGCCTTGCGGCCGCGGCACGGACCAGGGGGCGCAGCAGGGGCGCGGCCCGGCGCACGGCGGCGAAGCCCGGGCGGTCCGAGGCGGCGACCACTGCCTCGACCACGGCGGTGCGCGGCCGGCCGGCCGCGTCGGCGCCGAGCGGCGTGGCATGGGTCTCCACGACGGAACCCGCGCCCTCGCCCTCGGTGATGCGCATGACGACCGTACGGGGTCCTGGCGCGGTGAAGACGGCGCGCACCGGCACGACCAGTGGGCCCGCCACCTTGAAGGACACGTCGACGGTCAGGCCGTTCCCGGCGCCGTCCACCGCGCCGGACCGAGCGCCGGGCGCGTCCACCACCGTGAGGTCGGCGAACGAGTAGGGGTGGAGCCACGCCCCGTGCCACGGGTCGAGCCGGTTGGCCACCACGTCCTCGGGGTCACAGACACCCACCGCCGTATGGACGGCCGTCAGGGCGCGCGCGGGCTCGGGCCGCCGTGGTACGACCGGTTCGTCCATCGGCTCCTCTCCGCCAACCGCGTCCAGGCGCGCCCACACCAGTACCCCGTCGTCGTGGACCGGCAGCGGCGACCACCCCCCGTACGGGCTGCCGTCCAGGGCCAGTCCGTGCCAGTGGCACACCAGCGTGCCGCAGCGCACGGGGCTGTCGCGCAGCGGCGCCCCCAGGTGCGGGCAGCTGCCCGGTCCACCGACGAGGCGCCCGCCGGGACCGCGCCAGAGCACGATCTCCCGCCCCGCCACGGTCCGCGCCAGCTTGCCGTCCCCCCGCACGGCACGGGAGGCGCCGACGACGTACCAGTTCCCCGACGGGAGGGCCTGCGCCCGCTTCAGCGCGCGGGCGATGACCGTGGGCCGCGCCTCTTGCCAGGTGGGCCGCTGACGCTCCCAGGACACGGCGGAGCGGCGCAGCGACAGCGGTGGGCGCCGGCGGTTCACACCGCCCCCTCGGCGGAGCGCACGGTCTCCTCGACAGGGCGCGCGGCCGCCGTCGTCGAGGGGAGCGCGGTCTCCAGCACCGGGCGGGCGCGTACGGGCGGCCGGTGCCCGGGGCCGGTCCGCGAGCGCAGCCGGGCCGCCGCCACGCGGGCCAGCCCGTCGGCGGCGACCACCGCCCTGCGCCGCCGCGGCACCACCGACCGCCGGCGCAGCACCGCGTAGCCGTCGCGGGCCACGGCGTCCAGGATGCCGCCGTACAGGACGGCCGCGGTGCGGATGCAGGGCCGCGCCACCGGGTCGAGCAGTTCGATGCCGGTCACCGCCGTCCCGTACACGCCGCGGGTCAGCGCCTCGAACTCCCTGAGCGCGGCGGTGATCCGGCGGTCGGGCCGGCCCGTCGCACGGCTGTGGACCAGCAGTTCCCGGTCCACGCCGTGAGCGGCGAGCAGGTCGGCGGGCAGGTAGACCCGCCCGCGGTCCAGGTCCTCGCCGACGTCCCGCAGGAAGTTGCTCAACTGGAAGGCGACGCCGAGCGCCGCGGCGTACGGTGCGGCCTCCTCGCGCGGCACCACCGTGCCCAGCACCGGCAGCATCTGCAAACCGATCACGGCGGCCGAGCCGTGCATGTAGACGCGCAGGTCCGCGTAGGTGGCGTAGGACGTCACGACCAGGTCGGAGCGCATCGCGGACATGAAGTCCCGGAAGTGGGCGTGCTCGATGCCGTAGCGGCGCGCGGTGTCGGCGAGCGCGCGCACCACCGGCTCGCCGCTGCCGTCCCGCCGCAGGCCTTCCTCCAGTTCATCCTGGAGCCGGGCCAGCGCCCGCACCCGCACGTCCGCTCCGGCGCCGGCGTCGGGACGGTCGACGATGTCGTCGGCCCAGCGGGCGAAGCCGTACAGGGCGTGCACGGCGGGCCGGCGCTCGACGGGCAGCAGCCGGGTGGCGAGGAAGTACGTCCTGCCGTGCCGGGCGTTGAGGGCGCGGCAGTGGCGGTAGGCGGCGCACAGCGCCGGATCGGTGATCCCCGCCGCGCCCAGCTCTCGGTCAGTCATCCTGTCCTGCCTTCCGTCGCGGCGGCGTGGGGGCGGTGGGGCCGTCCGGCGGACCGTGCGGCGGACCGTGCGGGGGGCCGTCCGGCAGGCATGCCGGGGAGCCGCCCGGCGGTGGTGAGCGGCGTGCGGCGGCCGGGGGGTGCGGGTTCGGGGAGGAGGCGGCCGACGGCTCCTGCGCGCCGGCAGGGCAGGGGCGAGGCGCCTCGTACGTGCGCGGGAGGGCGGTCGCCGCCCGCCCGGGGGTCCCGTGCGTGGACCGCCCGGTGGTCGCGTGCGTGGACGGCCCGGTGGTGACCACGGACGGTCCGGCGGTTCGGGACGCGGCTGGGGTGTGGAAGCCCGTGGGGGCCGGGGTGCCGGTCCGCGCCGGGCGGGCGGTGGTCGCCGGTGCGCGCGGACGGGTGCTCCTGCGCCCGGGTACGCCGGTGACGCGGGCCGCGGCCAGCTTCCCCGACAGCAGTACCGTCGGCACGCCGACACCGGGCGTGGTGCCACAGCCGGCCAGAACCGCGTTCTCCGTGCCGTGCACCAGGTTGCGCGGCCGGAACGGGCCGGTCTGCGCGAAGGTGTGGGCGGCCGAGAAGGGAGTTCCCGCGGCATGCCCCTGCGCACCCCAGTGGGCCGGGGTGACCAGGCACTCCTCCTCGATGGCGGCCTCGACGCCGTCCAGTCCGCGCCGCTCCAGCTCCCGCAGCAGCGTGTCCCGGTAACGCGGCCCGAGGCCGGACCAGGCCGCCGCGTCAGGGCCGATGTCGGTGTTGGGGCAGGGGGCGAGGATGTAGTGCAGGTGGCGGCCCGGCGGCGCCAGAGCGGGGTCGGTGGCGGTGGGGCGGGTGACGAGCAGCGACGGGTCGCTCATCAGCCGTCCGGTACGGGTGAGTTCGTCGAAGGTGGTGCGCCACGCCGCGCCGAACGACAGCGTGTGGTGGGCGAGCCGGGGCCAGGTACGGTCCGTGCCGACGTGCAGCACGACCGCTGAGGGGGAGTGGCGCAGCCCGAGCGGTCTGCGCGGCCGGCGGCCGAGCAACCGGTAGGCGACGGGCAGGTCCGGGGTGAGGACGACCGCGTCGCACGGAATGCGGCCGGCACCGGTGACCACGGCCGTGATCCGCCCGCCCGACCGCTCCAGGCGGGTCACCCGCTCCCCGAACCGAAGCTCGGCGCCCGCATCGGCGGCTGCCCCCGCCATGGCCCGCGGCAGGGCGTGCATGCCGCCTCGCGGGAAGTACACACCGGCGACGGTGTCCATGTAGGCGATGACCGCGTAGGCGGCCAGTGCGCGCGCCGGGGGCACACCCGCGTACAGGGCCTGGAAGGAGAACACCCGGCGCAGCCGCTCGTCGCCCAGGAAACCGCCGATCCGGGCGTCCAGGCGGCCGAAGCCGCCGAGGGCCGCCAGCCGGGCGAGGTCGGCGTTGAGCAGACCGAGCGGCGAGTCGAAGTTGGCGTCGATGAACCGGCGCATCTGAACCCGGTACAGCCGCTGGAGCCAGTCGCGCAGCCGCAGGTAGCCCGCGGCCTCGGCCGCTCCCGCGAACCGCTCGACCTCCGCGGCCATGGCGTCCGCGCCGGTGTGCACGTCGAGGCTGCTGCCGTCCGCGAAGCAGGCTCGGTAGGCCGGGTGCAGCGGAATCAGGTCGACCCGCTCGTACAGGCTGTCGCCGACGGCGGCGAACGCCTCGTCCGCCAGCTCCGGCATGGTCAGCACGGTGGGCCCGGTGTCGATCCGGTAGCCGGCCAGGTCGAGGCGTCCGGCCCGGCCGCCGGGCCGGTCCTCGCGTTCGACGACGGTGACGCGACGGCCGGCGCCCAGCAGGTGCAGCGCCGCGGACAGCCCGGCGAGTCCGGCGCCGACGACCACCACGTGGTCGGTGGGGCCGGGCAGGGCGCGGGTCACCGGCCGGCCCCCGCCCCGCGGCGGGCCCGCGTGGCGCACGGACCGGCGCACTGACCGGCGCACGGACCGGCGGCGGATCGCGGCCGTACGGCGGCGTCGCCGTCCGGCGGGGCCCCGGCCGCCGCGAGCAGCGGACAGCGCGGACGCGCAGCGCCCTCGAAACCGAGCGGGGGGGTGTTGCCCGAGCGCTGCGGCACCTGCGCGGTGAGCCGGTCGCTCCCGTACTCCACGGTGGCGCGCGCCCCTGTCACGATCAGTACGTCCCGCACCTCCTCCAGGCGGCGCCCGGTGCGCGCCGCGTCACCGAGCGACCGCTCCAGCACGGCGGGTGCGGCGCCGCCTCGGGCGGCCCCGGCTCGCGCACGGGCGAGAGCGACCGGACAGGTCGGCTCGCCCTCCCGGAGGCCACCGCCGCCGTCACCGCCGCCGTCACCGCTGCCGTCACCGCCGTGGTCACGGCCGCCGTCACCGCCGTGGTCACGGCCGTGGTGGGGATGGGGCGCCGTGCCGGGGCGGTGTTCGTCGTCGTGCGGCGGGGACGCCATGCCGACGCGGCAGCTGGGGCGTGTTTCGAAAGTCCCTCCCCCAGCCTTCGGCCGGGAGGTGCCCCCAGCCCCGCGACGCCTGGCACGCGCGCTCGCCGCGTTGTCGGGATCGTCCACGTACGCCCGGTACGAGGACGCCCCTCCGCCTTGCGATCGCACGCACCAGACGCCGAGGGGCCCGCCCTCCGGGCGGACGGCGCTACTTTCGAAACACGCCCTAGGACGCATCCCGGTTCCCTCCGTCGTGTCCGGCGTTCCCGTCATCCGTTCGCACCGGTGCGGGAGACGCGGACCGATGCGCGGACACCCCACGCGATCGCGGCGACCGCCGGAGTCCGCACCCTCCACGGTGCCCTCTCGGGCGCGCGGCCGCCTGCGGCCGAGGGAGGCTTGCGTCCACCGGGGTACACATTGCGGAAATTCGGACATGCCGGAAAGGCGGTCAGGGAAGTCCGGGAGAGGGTGCCGCATGCCGCATGCCGCATGCCGCATGCCGCCGCCGAGGCGTGGCGTGGCGTGACGTGGTGGGGACAACCCCGGGTGGGACCGCCCGGCCTGCGCACGCCGGAAGCAGACCGGGGAAGGGAGACGCTGTGCCGGAGACGGACGTCGCGGTGGTGGGGGCGGGTGCCGCCGGGCTGTCGCTCGCCCACCGGCTCGCCGGGCGCGTCCGCGGCCTGCGGACGCCGTCCGTGGTGCTGGTGGACGCCCCGCCCGGTCCGCTGCGGCCACCACCGCGGACCTGGTGCTACTGGGCTGCGGGCCCCGGCCGGTTCGACGCGGCGGTGCGGGCCGAGTGGCGGCGCCTGAGAGTACGCCCGCGCACCGGCTCCCCGGTCGAGGGGGACACCGCCCCGCTGCGCTACCGCATGATCCGTTCGCACGACTTCGAGCGCCTGGTCTCCCGGGACCTGGCCCGCAGCCCCAACGTCCGGCGCCTGGAGGCGACGGTCGACGCGGTCGAGGACGTGCCCGGCGGCGCGCACGTCCACCTGAGGGACGCCGACGGCCGGGGACGATTGCTGAGTGCCCGCTGGGTGCTCGACTCCCGCCCGCCGGGCAGTCTGCCGGCCGCTCGTACCACCCTGCTCCAGCACTTTTACGGCTGGTTCGTGCGGACCGCCCGCCCGGCCTTCGACCCGGACACCGTGGAGCTGATGGACTTCCGCACCCCGCAGCCCGCCCACGGCCTGTCCTTCGGCTACATGCTGCCCACCGGGCCGTGCGAGGCGCTCGTGGAGTACACCGAGTTCTCCCCGCGTGTCCTCACCCCCGACCACTACGAGGCCGCCGTACGGCACTACGCCGACGACGTGCTGCGGCTCGGCGAACGGCAGGTCCTGGGCACAGAGACCGGCGTCATCCCGATGACCGACGCGCCGATCCCCCGGCAGACCGGCGCCTCGGTCTTCCGTATCGGCGCCGCCGGCGGAGCGACCCGGCCCGCCACCGGCTACACCTTCGCCGGACTGCAGCGCCAGACCCGGGCCGTCGCCGACGCCCTGCGCCGCGGTCGCCGCCCGGTACCGCCCGCCGCCCACTCGCCGCGCTCCCGGGCGATGGACGCCGTCCTGCTGCGCGCCCTGGACAGCGGCCGGGTCGACGGCCCGGAACTGTTCAGCCGCCTGTTCGCACGGGTGCCCACGGCCCGGCTGCTGCGCTTCCTCGACGGAGACACCCGCCTGTCCGAGGACCTGTCCATCGGCCTGCGGATGCCCGTCGGGCCGATGCTGCGCTCCGCCCTGGAACTGCCCCGCCTGCCCCGCCGTCCCTTCGAACCGCCCGAGTCACCTGGTCCGCCGTCCAGCGCCGTGTCTCCGTCGTCCCCCGCGCCGTCCGGTCCGCCGTCCCGCGCCGCCACCCCCTCGCCTCCCGCGCCGGGCTCGTCCGCCCCGCCCCTGCCCCCGACGGAGCCCGCATGACACTGCTGCGCGACGAGCACCTCGCCGCCGCCTTCGACCACGCCTCCCGCAGCTACGACACCCTCGTGGCCGCCAATCCCGGATACCACGCCCACCTGCGCCGCTCGGTACGCCGGCTCGGCCTGCCCGGACGGGGGCGGGGACTGCGCCTCCTCGACCTCGGCTGCGGCACCGGCGCCTCGACCGCGGCGCTGCGGTCCGTTCTGCCCGCCGCCGACATCACGGCCGCGGACGCCTCGGCCGGGATGCTTCGGCGGGCCGCGGCCAAGCCGTGGGCGGACCGGGTGACCTTCGTGCACGCCCCCGCCGAGCGGCTGTCCGAGGCCGGGGTGCACGGCCCCTTCGACGCGGTGTTCGCGGCCTACCTCTTCCGCAACGTCACTGACCCCGACGCCGTCCTCACCGCCGTGCGCCAACTGCTGCGGCCGGGCGGCCGGCTCGGCGTGCACGAGTACACCCTCCGCGGGCGGCGCGCCGACCGTGCGGTGTGGACGCTGGTGTGCCGAGGGCTCGTACAGCCCGTCGCGACCCTGCTGGGGGACGGGCCGCTGTACCGGCACCTGTGGCGCAGCGTCCTGGAGTTCGACACCGCCGGGCGCTTCGCGCGGCGGCTGGGCGAGGCCGCCTTCGAGCAGGTCCGCGTCCTGCCGCTGCCGGGCTGGCAGACGGGCATCACCCACACCTTCGTCGCCTGCCGGGCGCACGACCGGCGGGAGGGCGCATGAGGACCCCGCGCCGGGACACCCCGCGCCGGGACACTCCACCTCGGGACACCCCGCGCCGGGACACTCCACCTCGAGACTCTCCACCTCGGGACACTCCACGCCGGAGCATCCCGCCCCGGAGCACCCCGCCCCGGGGCGCCGCGCGCCGGGGGCGGGACCGGCAGGCCCGGCTCCTGCCCGCCCGGCCCGGCGCGGCCCGGGTGGAAGGGGCCCCGCCGTCGGTGGCGGTGGTCGGCGCGGGCATCGCAGGCCTGTCCGCCGCCACCGCACTGGCCGAGCGGGGAGTGGCCGTCACCCTGTACGAGAAGCGGCCGTATCTCGGCGGGCGGGTCGGCGGCTGGCCGACCGCACTGCGCGACGGCGCCGCGGTGACCATGAGCCGCGGCTTCCACGCGTTCTTCCGCCAGTACTACAACCTGCGCGGACTGCTGCGCCGGACCGACCCCGGCCTGGAGCGGCTCACCGGCCTGCCGGACTACCCGCTGCTCAACGCCGACGGCCTGCACGACAGCTTCCGCCGCCTTCCACGCACCCCGCCGCTCAGTGCGCTCGGCTTCCTGGCGCTCAGCCCCTCCTTCCGGCTCACGGACCTGCGCGCCTTGAACCCGGTGGCGGCCCTTGCGCTGCTCGACGTGCGCGTGCCGCAGGTGTACGACCATCTGGACGCAACCAGCGCCCACGCCTTCCTCGACGCCGTACGCTTCCCCGAGAACGCCCGTCACCTCGCCTTCGAGGTGTTCTCCCGCAGCTTCTTCGCCGACCCGCGGGAACTGTCGGCGGCCGAGATGGCGCTGATGTTCCACATCTACTTCCTCGGCTCCGCCGAGGGGCTTCTCTTCGACGTGCCCGTCGGCCCCTTCCCCACCGCTCTGTGGGACCCGCTCGCCGGCTATCTGGACCGGCACCACGCCGAGGTGCGTACCGGCACGGCCGTCGAGCACGTCGAGCCCACCCCGCACGGCGATCTCGTGGTCGCCTCCGACCGGGACGAGCGCCGCTACGACGGGGTCGTCCTGGCCCTGGACAGCGCGGGGCTGCGCTCGCTGGTCGCACGGTGCGGGCAGTTGGGCGACGCGCCCTGGCGCGAGCGGATCGGACGGCTGCGCACCGCCCCGCCCTTCCTGGTCAGCCGGCTGTGGCTGGACCGGCCCGTCGCAGCCGACCGGCCCGGCTTCCTCGGCACCAGCGGCTTCGGCACCCTGGACAACATCAGCGTGCTGGACCGTTACGAGGACGAGGCGGCCCGCTGGAGCGCGCGCACCGGCGGCTCAGTCGTGGAACTGCACGCCTACGCCGTACCCCCCGGAGCCGCCCGGGACGTCGAGCAGAAGCGTCTCCTCGGCCAACTGCACCGCGTCTACCCGGAGACCGGCCCGGCCACGGTCCTCGACGCCCGCCACGAGTGGCACGAGGACTGCCCCCTCTTCCCGGTGGGCGGCTACGCCGACCGCCCCCCTGTCCGCACCCCCCACCCCCGACTGGCGGTGGCCGGCGACATGGTCCGCACCGGCCTGCCGGTGGCGCTCATGGAGCGGGCGGCGACGAGCGGCTTCCTCGCGGCCAACTCCCTGCTGGAACAGTGGGGGGTGCGGGGGCAGACGCTGTGGACCGTGCCGGACCGGGGGAGGAGTGCGCTCCTCAGAGCCCTGGCCACGTGCAGGCGGACGCGCACCGGTCTACTTCAGCGGGTCATGGCCCCAGTTCATCAGGGAGTGCCGCCAGCGTGATCCGTGCACGTCACCGGACGGACGCTGCGCGAGGTGACGGCGGATGTAGCCGACCACCTTGCGCATGTGCTCGTAGTCCGTCTGCGACAGCTCCCCCTCCTTCGTGCGCAGGATGGACACGATGCGGCGCCCTGAGGCGTGGCCGGTCGACTCGCCACCGTCCGTGTGCTGACCGGCCGCCTGGGACTCCTCGGTCGCCAGCCACTCCTGCAGCGCGGACGGTGTCATGTTGACCAGTTCCCGGAACGCGTCCCAGGTCTCGCGTCGGTCTTCGACCGGCACCGCGGCTACTTCTTCCTCTTCAGGGCCGACGGCTTGTGGACGGCCGACCGCCCGGTCCTGTCACTGCGGACTTCGTACTGGGGCTCCTTGGGAGAGGCGTCCACAGTGCGGCCGGCGGCCTCGGTCCGCTCGGTGATCTTCTTCTCCACCCGCCCCGTGGTCTCGCTGCCGTGGCTGCGCCAGGCGACTTCGTCACCCTTGGCCGGGTCCTTCTTCCCGGAGGAGCTTTGCTTGGCCATCATCATCATGTCCTCCCGAACACAAGCGGACCGCGCCGTCTCCAGCATGTCGGCTGCTGCCTCCGCCCGCACATGGAAGCGGCCCCGCCGCTCCTCGAAGAGGTCCTCGAAGGGTTCCTTGAAGAGGTCCTTCGCACTGCGCCGGAAGGCCTGCCGCACGAGCCGCCCCACCGCCCGCGCCGGCCGCGAGAAGCCTCCGACAGGCGGCATCGGCGCGGCGCACCGGCTGCCACCGCGCTGTGGCGCCCGCCAGGACGGCGTCGACCTCGCGGTCGGCGGTCGGTTCGGGTGACGCGGTGATGGAGGACGTGAAGGCCTGGATGAGGTCCTTGCCGCCGTTGCGCTTCCAGCCCTCGGGTACGGCGTACGAGGCGCCGGCCACGGTGTCCGTCACGCGCGGTCCTCCCGCCGGCGGGGAGCTGCCGTCGTCGTTGCGTCAGCCACCACGCCGTCGCCCCGCCCAGAAGCACCCGGATCAGCGCGCCGACGGCGCCGGTGATCCATGCGCGCCGGGTGCGACGCTGCCCGGAGGGGAGCGGAGGCGTCGGCGCCAGGGGCTGCGGGCCGGCGGAGGGGGGCGGTGTCGTCATGGCCCCGGCTTCCGGCGCGCGACCGGACGCCGGCCTGAGCGGCCCCACTCGGTTCGGTACTCAGGCGCTCACCGGTACTCGGCGGTGTTCGGGAGCTCTGCTTCGGTCCAGTGTGATCCGAGCGGCCACCGGTAGGTGGTCGCTGCCGGTGGGTGCCAGGGCGCGGATGTGGCCGACGGTCGCCGAGCGGGCCATGACCTGGTCGATCCGGGCCAGCGGAAGGGCGGTGGGGAAGCTGAGGGCGAAACCCCGCTCCGCTGTGTTCATCCGGGAGGTCAGCGGGGCCAGTCCACGGTCGTCGACGGTGCCGTTGAGATCGCCGAGCAGGAGGACCGTCCCGAGCTCCTCGGCGGCGATGGCCCTGCCCAGCAGGCCCGCGCTCTCGTCCCGCCGTGAGGAGGCCAGGCCGCCCGCCCGGACGCGGACCGAGGGCAGGTGCGCGACGTACACAGCGACATCACCGTGCGGTGTGTGGACCGCGGTGCGCAGCCCACGACTCCAGGGCTCCTGGATCTGCCGAGGTCTTATGTCCACCGGCCGGGCACCGGTGAGCGGATGCTTCGACCAGAGCCCGACGGTGCCTCGGACGGCGTGGTACGGATAGCGGGGGGCGAGGGTCCGCGCGTACATCGCCAGCGCCGGCGGGACCAGCTCCTCCAGCGCGATGAGATCGGGCTCGGCGCCGGCCAGGGCGCGGGCCGTGCCCGCCGGGTCGGTGTTCTCGTCGCTGACGTTGTGCTGCACCACGACCAGGTCGGTCGGGCCCTGCTCCGCCCCGAGCAGCCCGCCGAAGAGGTGGGTCCAGGCCGCCACCGGCAGCAGCAGCGCGACCAGCGCTGTCGCCGAACGGCGCAGCAGCGCCACGGCGAGCAGCACCACGACCACCAGGCCGAGCCACGGGAGGAAGGTTTCCAGCGCACTGCCCGCACGGCCCACGGAGTTGGGCACGGCCCGATGGAAGGCCATGAGTCCGGCCGTCAGCACCGCGAGCCCGGCGGGCACCCGCCCCCGCCGCCGGGCCGGCCGGCACCACGGGCCCCGTCGCGTGCGACCGTCCGCTGCCCGCGGCCCGTACCGGCATGGCGCCCACCGGGACTTCGCTGCCTCTCCCTCCACCATGGCCTCCCACGCTGCTTGATCTTGCTGTCCAAGACGGGGCACGAGGTGAAGTCGGTTCCGCCGGCCCCCCGCCGTACCGTCGCCCCCTCGGCAGGGCGGCGGGCATCGGCGGAGACGGACCCGGCGCGGGTTTCCGGGCAGCCCGGCGGAGCGGCGCCCCTCAGCCGACCCCGTCACGGCCGCGGACGCGGACCACCGCGGTGGCTGCGAGACCGGCGAGCGGAAAGGCGATCAGCAGTGCGAGGAGCGTGACCGTCACGGGGCGGCCGGGGAAGAGGGACAGCAGGTGCGCGGCGCCGTGGAACGACTGCCGCAGGAACTCTCGCGGGGGCAGCCCCAGCGTCTCCACGTCGACCCGGAGGCTGAACGCCCAGGACAGCACCAGCCCGAACACCGTCGCGCCCAGCGAGGAGCCGAGCAGGGACACGGTCCGTGTCGAGCCCGAGCCCCGCGGCACGGACCGCCACGCCAGGGCGGCCAGCGACATCCAGAGCACGCACGCCCAGCTCAGCAGGGTCAACAGCCCCCACCACACGGCGCGCGTCGGCAGACCCAGGCCGAAGATGCCCGGCCCCAGGAAGGCGTCCTGGTCGGTGAGGAGGCCCGCGGCCGTCATGCCCGCGCCCGCGGCGACACCGAACAGCTGGGACCTGACCAGCGCTCGCGGGCCGTACCCCGTGAGGAGCGTCCGCCACACGGCCAGCGCCACCACGGCACCTGCGGGAACGGCGGTCACGGGCAGGGACGTCATGGCCTCCAGGGGGTACGACCGCATGCCGGGTGGCACTCCGAGGTGCGCCAGGCCCAGCGAGACCTTCTTGAGCACCGGGGCCCAGGTGAGGCCGATGGTGAGACCGACGGCGAAGCACTGCCACACGCTGGGGGCGAGCGCCACGGCGGGATCGGCGATCGCCCGCAGGCGTGAGGCCGGCGGCGGATGGAACGCGAACAGACCGCGCACCACCCTCGGCCGCCACCACCGCCTTCGGCGTGCGGGCGTCCCGGGGCCGGTGCGGTCCTGCGCCGCCCCGGCGGCCACGAGCACCGCGCGCAGCGGCTTCCCGCCGCCGTTCCAGCGCGCCGCCCGGACATCGGCGAACAACTCCCGTTCGCGCAGGACGGCGTTGTGGTTGAGGAGGACCACGACCGCGAGGGCGATCAGCTGCCCCCAGAAGCCGGCCCCGCCCAGCGGTGACCGGTCCACGCCGTCGATCTGACGGTGGAACAGGACCAGGAGGGGCAGCAGCAGCACACCCACGAACACGCGCCAGAGGGTCACCGTGAGATAGCTGACGTCGAGGTCGCCGCCGCGGACATGGGCGAGCTCGTGGAGCACGATGGCACGGAACGCGGGCCGGTCGGTCTGGGCCAGCGCCAGCAGTCCGCGGTTGAGCACGACGCGGCGCCCGCCCACGTGTCCGAAAGCGAGGCCGCCGACCCCGGGGTTGAGCGGGTCGCCGAGAAACCGCACCCGGATGCCGGCGGTCCGCGCCAGGTCC
Source organism: Streptomyces sp. NPDC056160 (assembly GCF_042268205.1). Lineage (NCBI taxonomy): Bacteria > Bacillati > Actinomycetota > Actinomycetes > Kitasatosporales > Streptomycetaceae > Streptomyces > Streptomyces sp. NPDC056160. Next base: position 62,052 of record NZ_JBHJUW010000023.1, on the reverse strand, counting down.
GCGAGTTCCGGGCCCAGTTCCGGCATACGGTCGATCCGGACGAGGCCGCGGCGCAGGACGATCGCGTAGGGCATGAGCCAGTACGCGAGCAGGCATCCGGTCCCGACCACGAGGAGGACGGCCAGCTCCGGCGGGACCGGCAGCGGGTTGGGCGGTATGAAGCACTCGTCGTGGTACGCCATGAGTTCGGCCAGTTTGCTGTTCGCGTCCGGCCCCCGTACGGCGGTGAAGAGCATCGCCGTGCAGCGGCTCGACGTCATGAGCGGGCTCGGCGGCACCGTCTCGGCCAGCAGGGCGGCGAGGTCGGCGGCGGCCGCCACGACGGAGACGGCCATCAGCAGGAAGCGCGGCCAGAGCGCCGGGGGCACCGCGAACGGATCGGCGGCCGCGGCGGGCCGCCGCCTCACTCCGGCACCTGTTCGCCCATCGCGAGCCGGCCCACGATGGCCGCCGCCATCAGTTCCGCCTGACTGTGCCGGACACCCAGCCTCTTCGCCTCGTGGTAAGCGACACTGTGGATCTCACGCAACACGGTCCGGCCCAGCGGCACTTCGTCGGTAGGGAGACCACCGGCCGCTTCGCCGCCCGCCGCCCCGGCACGGGCAGCCCCGTCGCCCGCCGCCCCGCCGTCCTGGGTGCGCTGAGCCGGGCGCAGCCTCGCGAACACGCGTTTCACCCACTCGCTCAGCACTCCCGAGGACTCCTCGCGGGCCGCCTGGACCGTCTGCGCGGCCAGGAAGGTCACGACGGCCTGGGTCGTTCCCAGGGCGGTCACGGTCAGCGCCGACACCGACTCGCCCAGGCCGAAGCCCAGCATGTCGTCGGTCCTGCGGTTCCGCCGGCCCCGCCGCGGCCGCCGAAAGTACGCCGCGGCCGTCGTCTCCAGCAGCCAGAGCTCCTCGGGAGCCACCGCCTCCAGCGCGCACCGCGCCAGCAGGACGACGTCCTGCCGGCCCCACGTCCGTCCCATCACACCCCCGGATCGTCGGCGACGGACCGCCGGCCGAGCCCGGCCCGCCCGGTGGAAGACAACGGATCATCCGATCGCAGCCATAGTGCGACACGCAGCGAAGACGGCGCAGCCTTTTCACCGAAGACGGCCCGGCTCCCCGGCGGACCCGGTCACCACCGCCCGGGCCGGCCCCGCGTCCAGGCGGCGGCCGGGCCGGTGGCGACCGCCATCCGGCTCCCACGAGCAACACGCGGCCGGGACAGGGAGTGTGTCACCCGCCGATCGTGCGACCGCGGCCCTGGCGCTCGACGTACAGCCGGTGGTCCGCCGGTCCGGTCCATTCCAGCCGTACGACACCGGGCACGGCGGCCTGGTCGACGCGTGCCGGGTTCGACCAGTAGCCGAAGTTCGGGTTGCGGAAGAACGTCGACCACAGGCCGCCGTGGTGGTCCGCGAAGAAGTTGTTGTGGCCGATGCCCACACCCGCGGTCCACCGCTCGGAGTAGGGGCCCTCGAACGCGTCCGCGACGGCGACGACCGCGTCGTACTGGTACTGCGTGCGGCCCGGTCCGCCGGTGTCGTAGGCGTACCGCGGACTGCCGTCGGGGTTGATCGACGTCCAGTCCCACGCGGTCTGGACGAGGTAGTACTTGCCCCCGTACTTGAACACGTACACGCCTTCGCGGTACGGGTCGGGGGAGTAGGGCGCCTGCTGGAACTTCGGGAGGTCGGTCGTCGGGACGATGTCCTCCATGTCGTGGCGGAACTTCGCGTACAGGTCGTTGTGGAGCACGAGCCACGCGTCGTCGCCCTCGGAGTAGAGGCTGCCGTCGATGTGGTGGTAGGCACCGGGCTCGATGAACTTCGGCCCTCCGATGAACGGGTCGCCGAAGGGCTTGTCGTGGTTGCCCTCGGCGAGCCGGTACGGTCCCTCGACGCCGCCCTCGCTGATGAGCAGGAAGGAACCGACCTTGCGGGAGTGGTCGCCCATGCAGGCGACGATGTACCACGTCCCGCGGAAGTAGTGCAGCTCCGGCGCCCAGACCTCGCCCCGCTTGCCGAACTGGTCGTCGTGCCAGTACTCCTGCCAAGGGGCGACGACCACGTGTCCGGGCCGGTTCTCACCGGCGAACTCGGGCGACCACACCTTGCCCCGCTCGGCACCGGGCCGGATGCCGGTCGTGTCGGCCAGCTTCCACGGCCCGTCGAGGGAGTGGGCCACCCATACGAAGATGCCGTCGTTCCAGGGGGCGGCCGCGCTCAGCCCGGGAACGCGCGTGGTGCCCGTGGCGACGTAGACCGGGCGGCCGTCGACGACGAAGCAGTTGACGTAGGTGTCCCGCATCCAGATCCGGCCCTGTTCCTCGTCCCGGGGGCGCAGTTCGAGCGGGAGGACGAAGGAGTTGTCCTCGCGTGGCCACAGCTCGGGCCTGGCGTCGGCGAGGCCGTAGGGCTCGGGGTCGGGCCAGTTCGACGGGTGGCGTCCCCTCGACGCCGCCTGTGCCCGTTCGGAAGCCGCCTGTGCCGGCCCGGACGCCGCCTGCGCGGTGGCGGTGGGCAGCGCGGCCGCCGTTCCGAGGCCGGCGACACCGGCCAGCAGCGCCCGTCGGCGGAACCCGTTCTCGGTGCTGGTCATCAGTCGCGTTCTCCTTCGTCGTCCGGGATGTCGTCGTCGGGGATGTCGTCGGGGATGCCGGTGCCCTGCCCGGAAGGACCACCCCGGATGCCGGGGCCCGCTGCTTCTCGTACGCCGTGTCGGCGACTCGCGCCCCACCGTGGGCCGCGCTCGGCGCGGCGGGCGAGGTCGATCGCCCGCCCCAGCCCCGAGGCAGGTGTTCGGCTCGGCTGCCGCACGACCGCGCCTGGGCCGGGCGGAGTCGGAGCCGCCGACGATCACGGGGCCAGCATCGCACAGCATGTGAAGGGCGGTTCATTTCCGTCAACAGCCCGGACAAAAAACCCGGGACGCCCGGCACTTCACCACCCGCGTACGCCGGTGCGTTTCCGCAGCTCTGGCGAGAAGTCGACCACCCGCCCGCGCCAAGGTCACGATCACATAACGGGGAGATGTGGCCCGTGGTCGGCCAGGTCCGAGCTCGTCTGTGCCCGTGTCATGGCGCTCCCGCCGGACGGCGGTGACCCCGGCGCGGCTGCCGGGTGCGTGGCGGAAGCGTCATCCCCCTTTTTTCTGTCGGAGTGTTGACGGAATTTTCCGGCCTCCCTACCTTGACCGGCATGCAGATGCCCACCGGAGTGCACGCACTGGTCAGGCGCACCCATGAGGAACGCGTGATGCGTGCCCTACAGGAGAACGGCGCCATGAGCCGCGGCGAGATCGCCCGGATCGTCGGCCTGTCCCGTACCACCCTCTCCGAGATCACCGGCAGTCTCCTCCAGCGAGGCGCCATCGTCGTCGTGGACACCGATGCCTCCCGGCGCGAGGGCAGCGGACGACCGGCCGAGCGGCTGGCGCTCGACCCGGCGTCGGCGCAGTTCATCGGCGTCGACTTCGGCCACCGGCGCGTACACGTGGTCATCGCCGACGCCTCGCACGAGATCATGGCCTCGGGCTCCGTCCGCTACGACGACACGGCGTCCTGGCAGGCGCGCACCGAGCTGGCACTCGCGTTGGTCGACCGGTTGACCGAGGGGGCTGGCGTCCATTTCGGGGCGCTCCAGGGCATCGGGATCGGCGTGCCGGGCCCGTATCCCGCACCTGGCGGGACGGCCTGGCCCCGCGCGGCCTCGGGGACGACGGTGCTCCGCCCGGCCCCGGAAGGCGTCGACGTGGCCTTCGCCGAGCGCTTCGACGCTCCGGTGATCGTCGACAACAACACCCGCCTGGCCGCCCTCGCCGAGGCGATCAGCGGTGCTGACAGCGTCGCCGACCTGGTGTACGTCCGCCTGTCCGACGGTGTCGGCGGCGGGCTCGTCGTCGGCGGCCAACTGGTCACCGGCTCGGCCGGACTGGCCGGCGAACTGGGGCACGTCACCGTCGAACCGGCGGGCAGGCCGTGCCGGTGCGGCAAACGCGGCTGCCTGGAGACCGTCGCCTCGGTCCCCGGCATCCTCGCCACCTGCTGGGAGTTCGGCCTGCGCCTGGAGAACCTCCAGGACCTGACGGCGGCCGTGGCAGGCGCGCACCCCGTCGCCGACCGGGTGCTGCGGGAGGCGGCCGCGGCGCTGGGGCGCGTCGTCGGAGCGGCGACGATGACCCTCAACCCGGCGAAGGTCGTCATCGGCGGCGAGATCACCCGGCTGGCGCCCGTCATCGTGGAACAGGTCGCCAACACCCTCGCGGGCGAGCTGTTCCCGATCACGTCGGCCGCTCCCGTCGTCGAGGCGGCGCGGCTGTCGGACGACGACGGCGCCATCGGTGCTCTCGCGGCGGTCTTCCACAGCTCCCCCCTCCTGTCGCGATATCCGCAGACCACCGAGGTGAAGGGCGCCTTGCACGCACCCGACTCCACCACTGAAGGAGCCGCCCATGTCCGTCCTTGACAAGCAGGGCGCCGGCCGGCGAGACCCCGGACCCGAGGAGACGCCCGGCACACCTGCCGACCCCGCCACCCCGGACGGCCCCACGACCGCACCCCGGCGTTCACGCTCGGGCCGGCGCGGGCTGTCCCTCCTCCTCAACGCGGTGTCCGTCGCACTGGGCATCGCGCTCTGGTGGGCCGCGGCGTCCGCGGGCTTCAAGGTGCCGGCACCGCCGGAGGTCGTCGCGCGGGCCGGGACGCTGATCGGCAACGGGACGCTCGGCAAGGACGCGGTCGCCAGCCTGACCCGCGTGCTCATCGGCTTCGCGCTGGGCACGGCCGTGGCCGTCCCGGTCGGCTTCCTCATGGGCTGGTACGGCGTGCTGCGCAGCCTGATCGAGCCGTGGATCCAGTTCTTCCGGACCATCCCGCCCCTGGCGATCATCCCGCTGGCCGTCGTCGTCCTGGGGATCGACGAGACACCGAAGATCTTCGTCATCTTCCTGGCCGCGTTCCTCGCGTGCGTCATCTCGACGTTCCAGGGCGTGGTCGACGTCGACCGCACGCTGATCAGCGCCGCCCGGGTGCTCGGTGCCCGGGACCTGGTCATCTTCGCCCGCGTCGTGGTGCCCGCCTCCACGCCGTTCATCCTCGTCGGCATGCGGGTGGGCCTCGGCTCGGCGTGGGCGACCCTGGTCGCCGCCGAACTCGTGGCGGCCCAGGAGGGCCTCGGCTACCGGATGCAGAACGCCGAGCTCTACTACGACCTTCCGACGATCTTCGTCGGCCTCATCTCGATCGGGGTCCTCGGCCTGCTCATGGACCGCATCCTCCTCCTCGCCGAACGCAAGCTCACCGGATGGCAGGAACGCCGATGACCACCACCGCCGCCAAGATATCCGTCCAAGGCGTCACCAAGACCTTCGCCCTGGGACGTGACACGTTCACCGCTCTCGACGACCTCTCGCTCGACATCGCGGACAACGAGTTCGTCACCGTCGTCGGCCCCTCGGGCTGCGGCAAGAGCACCCTGCTGAACATCCTCGCCGGACTGGAGGAGCCGACCGCGGGCCGGGCCCTGGTCGACGGCGTACCGGTGTCCGGGCCGGGACCCGAGCGCGGTGTGATCTTCCAGCAGTACGCCCTCTTCCCCTGGCTCACCGTCCGGCAGAACGTCGAGTTCGGTCTGCGGACCGCAGGCGTACCCAAGGCCGAACGCCGCAGGCGCGCCGAGCACTTCATCGCCCTGGTGGGGCTCGACCAGTTCGCCGACGCGCTCCCGAAGACGCTCTCCGGCGGTATGCGTCAGCGCTGCGCCATCGCCCGCGCCTACGCCGTCGACCCCTCGATCCTGCTGATGGACGAACCGTTCGGCGCGCTCGACGCGCTCACCCGGGTCAAGCTCCAGGAGCAACTCCTGGAGACCTGGAGCAAGGACAAGCGAACCGTCCTGTTCATCACGCACGACGTCGACGAGGCCGTCTTCCTGGCGAACCGCGTGATCGTCATGGCCGCCCGGCCGGGGCGCCTGTACGACGTCATCGACGTCGACTGGAGCGCCGCGCGCGACGAGCGTTTCCGCCTCAGCCCGGAGTTCGCCGCCCTGCGCAACCGCGTGTGGCACTCCGTCTACCACCAGGACGGCCGTACGGCCGCCCCCCGGCCGTCGACGACGGTCTGACCGGAAGGACGCACCCCTCCATGCCGCTCACGACCTCCCGCAGAGGTTTCACCGCTACGGTCGCGGCCCTGGCCGCCGCCTCCCTCCTGACCGCCTGTGGCGCCGGCTCCTCCTCCGGCAAAGGCGGTGAGAAGGTGCGCATCGGCTACATCGGCGACTTCAACGGCACCAGCCTGATCGCCGTCGCCGATGCCGAGGGGCTGTGGGCCAAGCACGGCCTCACCGCCGAGAGCAAGGTCTTCACCAACGGCCCGTTGCAGATCCAGGCCCTGGGCACCGGCAACCTCGACCTCGGTTACATCGGCCCCGGCGCGATGTGGCTGCCGGCCTCCGGCAAGGCCAAGGTCGTCGCGATCAACACCCTCGGCAACTCCGACCGCGTCATCGCACAGCCCGGCATCACCTCGATGCGGCAGCTCAAGGGCAAGACCGTCGCCGTACCCGAGGGCACCTCCGGCGACATGATCCTCACCCTCGCCCTTCAGCGGGCGGGGATGAAGAGGAGCGACGTCAAGACCGTACCGATGGACCCGTCGACCATCGTCTCGGCGTTCTCCTCGAAGAAGGTGGACGCCGCCGGGTTCTGGTACCCCGCGGCCGCGACCATCAGGAAGCAGGTGCCGGGCATGACGGAACTGGCGAAGAACTCCGACTTCGCCGACGAGGTCTCCTTCCCGACCGCCTTCGTCGCCGCCGACGACCTCGTCGCCGAGCAGCCGGCGAAGGTGAAGAAGGTCCTCGCCGTGCTGCGGGACGCGATCGCGTTCCGCGCCGCGCACACCGGCGAGGCCGTCAAGCTCACCGCCGCGAAACTCGGCATCCCCGAAGAGCAGGTGAAGGCGGACGCCGCCAACAACAAGCTGCTGACCGTCGGCGAGCTGGACACGCTCACCGAGAACGGCACCGTCGACAAATGGCTGAAGGGCATGAACGACTACTTCGTCCAGGCGGGCAAACTCCAGCACCCGGTCGACCCGAAGACGTACTACACCGGCGCCCTCTTCACCGGAGCGGGCAAGTGAGCGCGCCCGGCGCGTCCGCCGCGCGCGGCAAGAACATCCTCTTCCTCATGACCGACCAGCACCGGGTGGACACCCTCGGCGCCTACGGCAACCCGCTGGCACACACCCCCGTCCTCGACGAACTCGCCGCCACCGGAACCCGTTTCGACCGCTGGTACACGCCCACCGCGATCTGCACCCCGGCCCGGGCCAGCCTGCTGACCGGCCAGGCGCCCTTCCGGCACAAACTGCTCGCCAACCACGAGCGCAACGTCGGCTACCTCGAAGACCTCGCCGAGGACCGGTTCACCTTCTCCCGGGCCCTGCGCGAGCACGGCTACAACTGCGGCCTCATCGGCAAGTGGCACGCGGGCACCCGGCGGACGGCGGCCGACTACGGCTTCGACGGCCCCGAGCTACCCGGCTGGCACAACCCGGTGGACCATCCGGACTACCTCGCCCACCTCGCCGAACACGGCCTGCCGCCCTACGAGATCAGCGACCGCATCCGCGGCACCCTGCCCAACGGCGGCCCCGGGAACCTCCTCGCCGCCCGGCTGCACCAGCCGCTCGAGGCCACCTTCGAGCACTACCTGGCCACCCGTGCCATCGAACAGCTCGAACGGTACGCGGCCGACCACCGCGAGCGCGAGCAACCGTTCTTCCTCGCCCTGCACTTCTTCGGACCCCACCTGCCCTACATCCTCCCCGACGAGTACTTCGACCTGGTCGACCCGGCCGACGTGGAACTGCCGCGGTCGGTCGCGGAGACCTTCCACGGCAAACCCCCGGTCCAGCGCAACTACAGCGCGCACTGGACCTTCGACACCATGCCCGTCGAGACGACCCGCAAGCTGATCGCCGTCTACTGGGGCTACGTGGCGTTGATCGACCGGCAGATCGGCCGGGTCATGGACGCGATGGAGCGGCTGGGGCTGGTGGACGACACCGCCGTGTTCTTCACCTGCGACCACGGTGAGTTCACCGGCGCCCACCGGCTGCACGACAAGGGCCCCGCCATGTACGAGGACATCTACCGCACACCCGGCCTGCTCCGCGTCCCGGGCGCCCCGGGCGGCACCGTGCGGACCGAGTTCGTCAGCCTGCTCGACTGCACCGCGACCATCCTCGAACTGGCGGGCATCGACCCGAAGCCCGCCGTCGACTCGCGCAGCCTGCTGCCGCTGGTCCACGGCGAGACGGTGGAGTGGCAGGAGGACATCGTCTGCGAGTTCCACGGCCACCACTTCCCGTACCCGCAGCGCATGCTGCGCGAGGACCGGTACAAACTCGTGGTCAACCCCGACTCGGTCAACGAGCTCTACGACCTGCGGGCCGATCCGGACGAGCTGCTGAACGTCTACGACCACCCCGAACAGGCGGAGGTCCGCTCGCGGATGATGCGCCGCCTGTACGACGTCCTGCGGGAACGCGGCGACAACTTCTACCACTGGATGACGTCCATGTACGACGTCGGCGAGGTGGCACACGACCCGACCCTGAGCGGCCTCGACGAGTCCACCTACCGTAAGTAGCAAGCCGGCCGGCATGCGCGGGCCCCGCTCGGTGCGCGCCTTCCGCACGCCTCGGCGGTGCCCGCGGAGCCCGCGCCCCCGCCCCGCCGACCGGACCGACCTCGACACCCCCGGCCCGAGCAGTCCGCCACACGGCCCGGCGCCCCGCCCCGCGGGCGCGGACGTCCCCTGCCCCGGACACCGGCCCCGCAAGCGAGGACTTCGACCATGACCAGCGAGCACCACCCCTGCTGTACCCCGGGCGCCGTCGCCGTCCCTCCTCCGGCCGCCCCGCCGGCACCGGGCCCCGCCACCCGCAGGCGCTCGACCCGCGGACAGGTCCGCCTGCCCGGCGGCGACTTCGCGATGGGCGACGCCTTCGACGAGGGCTACCCGTCCGACGGCGAGACACCCGTCCACACGGTACGTCTGCAGTCCTTCCACATCGACGAGACCACTGTCACCAACGCCCAGTTCGCCACCTTCGTCAAGGCCACCGGCCACGTCACCGACGCCGAACGCCACGGCTCCTCGGCGGTCTTCCACCTCGCGGTCGCCGCCCCCTCGGCCGACGTCCTCGGCAACGCGGCCGGAGCCCCCTGGTGGATCAACGTCCGGGGCGCCCACTGGCGCCTCCCCGAGGGGGGCCGCTCCGACATCACCGGCCGCCAGAACCACCCCGTCGTCCACGTCTCCTGGAACGACGCGACCGCCTACGCGCAGTGGGCCGGCAAGCGACTGCCCACCGAGGCGGAGTGGGAGTACGCCGCACGCGGCGGCCTGGCCGGCCGCCGCTACGCCTGGGGCGACGAGCTGACCCCGGACGGCCGGTGGCGCTGCAACATCTGGCAGGGGCGCTTCCCCCACACCAACACGGCGGAGGACGGCCACCTGACCACCGCACCCGTCAAGTCCTACCGCCCCAACGGCTTCGGCCTGTGGAACACCGCCGGCAACGTCTGGGAATGGTGCTCCGACTGGTTCTCGCCCTCCTACTACGCCCAGGCACCCGTGGACGACCCGCACGGCCCGGACACCGGGACCGTACGCGTCATTCGCGGCGGCTCCTACCTGTGCCACGAGTCCTACTGCAACCGCTACCGGGTCGCGGCCCGTTCCTCCAACACCCCGGAGTCCTCCTCGGGCAACCTCGGCTTCCGCTGCGCCAACGACGCCTCCTCGGCGGCGGCCGGGTGACAGGGGCGACGTCCGCCCGCTCGGGGCAGGGGGCGGCGCGTACGGTCCGTTCGGCCGGGGCTGGAGATTCGCCCGCCGGGTCGGTCAAGATACCGTCATGCCTACCTCCCGTTCCGGCCCCCGGCCGCCGACCATCGCCGATGTGGCCCAGGCCGCCGGAGTGTCGCGGACGACTGTCTCGCACGCCCTCAACGGGATCGGCAAGGTCGACCCGCGCACCCGCGAGCGCATCAAGAAGGTGGCCGCGGACCTCGGCTACCGCCCCAACCTGCGCGCCCAGCGGCTGCGCCGGGGCCGGTCCCAGGCGATCGCCCTGGCCTCCTCCATGCCGTTCGCGGTGGCGGGAGGCCCGTCCCGTCTCGGCTTCTACATGGAGGTCGCCGCCGCTGCCGCCGAGTGCGCCCTCGTCCACGGCTACGCACTCGTGCTGCTGCCGCCCGCCCGGTCGGGTTCCGCCCTGTACTCCGTCGACATCGACGGGGCGATCGTGGTCGAGCCCGAGGCGCAGGACCCGGCCGTCGCGCAGCTGCGCGAGCGGCAGCTTCCCTACGTCACCCTCGGCCGGCCCACGGACCCGCAGGACGACGCCCCCCACGTCGACCTGCACGGTGGACGCGTCGCCGAGCTGCTCCTGGACCACCTGCGGGAGCAGGGCGCCCGGCACCCCGCTCTCTTCGTCGGGGCCGGCACCCGGCACTCCACCGTCGACGCCCTGGCCGCCTACGAACGGGCCGCCGCCGCCCACGGCTGGGAGCCGGTCGTCGTGACCGCGCCGGAGGAGGGCGGCGAGCAGGCGGGGTACGAACAGTGTGCCGCGCTGCTCGCCGAGCACCCTTCCACCGACGCGGTCTGCGTCCTGGTGGACGCATTCGCAGTCGGCGCGGTCCGCGCGATACGCGAGTTGGGCCGCCGCATACCCGAGGACGTCATGGTGGTGACCCGCTACGACGGTCTGCGCGCCCGTACCTGCGATCCGCCGCTCACCGCCGTGGACCTGCACCTGGACCGCGCCACCGCGGACGCCGTGGTGCTGCTGCTGGCCCGGATGGGCGTGGCGGGCGCGGCAGACGGCGACGCCCGGACCGGCCCCTTGGGCGAGGGCGCGCAGCGGCCCGCGGCCGAGGACACCGGTGAGCCCCGGGTCGTCGTCCGCGCGTCGTCGCTGCGCCGGCCCCGGCGACCCTGACCCGGGCGAGCGGCCCACCGCCCCGCCGGCCGGCCCCGGGGCGGGAGCCGGCCCTCGCCCACAGCACCGGCCGGTCAGGGACCCAGCATGAGCACCACCCCGGAGACCAGGGCGAACGCCAGCACGAACAGCCGCATCCGTGTCGCGTCGATCCGCTGGTGCACCAGCCGGCTCAGCCACGCTCCGGCGATCAGTGCGGGCAGGGACAGCAGGGCCCAGCCGAGCTGCGCCGGGTGCCCCTGGCCGGTGGCGAACAGCAGGGCGAGGGAGGCGACTTCGCCGACGAGGAAGCACACCGCCACCGTCGAGCGCAGTTCGCCGGGCGGCCGGTGCTGGTAGACGAGGGCGAGCGGTGGCCCGCCGACCCCGGTCGCCGTCTCCGTGAGACCCGTGATCATGCCGGCTCCGAGGTAGGCCCCGCGCCCCGGTGTGAACGCCGGGGCGGCCAGGCTGACCAGCGCCGCGAGCACCGTCGACACCCCTACCACCAGGCCCAGGCTGCCGACGGGGATCGCCCACAGCAGCAGCAGCCCCCCGGGCGTGGCCAGCAGCCGGGCCGCTGTGATCCAGCGGGCTCCGCGCAGGTCGAGGCTGTGCCGCTCGCGCCATGCCACGTACAGGTTGAGCGGGATCATCGCCGTCAGGACGAAGACCGGGAGCAGCGAGGGTGCCAGCAGGCCTGCGACGGGGGCGACGATCAGCGCGAAGCCGAGACCGCTGGTGCCCTGCACGAAGGCGGCGACGGCCACCACCAGGGACAGGATCGTGAGCGTCTCGCCGTTCACCGCGCCGCACTCCGGGTCCGGGCGGCCGCGGACGTGGGGTGCACTCGCGTGACGGGCGCGCGGGCCACCACCTCGGCGCCCAGTTCGGCGGCCCGGCGCACCAGGGCGGCACCGTCGAACTCGGTGGGCCGGCCCTGCCACAGTCTCAGCCGGCCGGCCACGAACACCGCGGTGATCTGGTCGCGATTGCCACGCCGTACGAGTTCCCAGGGCAGGTCCCACGAGGGGTGCATCTCCGGGTTCGTCAGGTCCACCAGCAGGAAGTCGGCCGCGTGGCCGGGGGCGACGCGGCCGGTGACGGCGCCGAGGCCGACCGCGTCGGCGCCGCCCGCCGTGGCGTGCTCCAGCCAGGTCCATCCCGCGCCGCACGAGGAGTCGCCGCAGGTCAGGCCGTAGGCGAGGCGCTGCGCGAACTCGGCGGCGTCGAGCAGCCGGAACCCGTCACCGCGGGTGCCGTCCGTCCCGAGCCCGAAACGGATCCCGCGCTCGGCCCAACTGGTCGCGGGTGCGACGGCGTTGCCCTTCCAGGCGCTGGCGACCGGGTTGTATCCGGCCGCCGCGCCGGTGTCCGCGAGCAGGGTGATCTCCGCGGGGGTGAGCAAAGTGGCGTGCGCGGCGAGCAGCTGCGGCCCGAGCGCGCCCGTGTGGTGCAGGTACTCCAGGGGGCGCATTCCGTGCTGGACGAGGACGCGCTCGACGCCCGCGAGGTGCTCGTTGACATGGATCTGGACCACGGCGGACGCCTCCGCCGCGAGTCTGGCGGTGTCGTGCAGGGTGCGCGCGGTGGCCGCCTCGGGCACCGAGACGGCGAGCGAGGGGTGGATGAGGGGGTCGCCCGCGTAGCGGGCGAGGTGCTTCTCGGCGCGGGCCAGGACCGTGTCCGTGTCGTTCCCGGCGGCTTCCTCGGCGGGTCCGAGGTCGTTGCAGACGAGCCCGAGGACGCAGCGCAGTCCGGCGTCGCGGGCGGCGGCCGCCACCACCTCGACGTCGACGGCGGCGCGGGTTCCGGCGTCGGCCACCGTGGTGAAACCGCCGCGCAGCGATTCCAGCGCGGCGAGCTTGGCCGCCACGTACGCCGACTCCTCGTCCAGCGCGCCCTCCAGGGGTACCCACACCCGGCGGAAGATCTCCGACGGTTCGCCGAAGGCCAGCGCGGCCCCGAAGCTCTGGGTCAGGTGGTGGTGGACGTCCACGAAGCCCGGCATCAGGGCCTGCCCCGGCAGCGGCAGCGGGGTCAGGTCCGGATGGGCGCGGGCCAGGCGCTCGAGAGGCCCGACGTCGTGGAAGGCGCCGTGGCGCACCACCACCGCGTCCCGGTCCCGGGGCCCGTCGGGGGTGAAGGTCACGTCCGGAACCAGCAGCAGCGCCTCGGCGCCGAGCTGGTCCGGGGTCAGGTGGTTCATGGTTCCCTTTCGGTACGGCCGTCAGTGCGGCCTGGTGGGTGGGGTCGTGCGGCCCTGCGGTCGCGCGGAGTCGTGGGCGGCGGCGGGGCGTGCCTGGAGGCGGCCGCATACTTGACGGTCGCGGACGAGCGGTGCTGACGCCGCGTCAGAATGCTCTGGCCGGCCCCGGTCCGGGCTGTTCGGCGGTGGGGGCCGCGGCCGCGGTACGCGCCAGACGCGGGCGTACGTGGTGGAAGAGCACGTTGAGCAGGGCCGCGGCGAAGGCGCCGACGGCGACGCCGCTGCCCAGCAGGATGCGCACGCCGGAGGGGAAGCCGCGGTAGATGTCCGGTACGAGGATCGGCAGCAGGCCGACCGCGAGGGCCACCGCGCAGACGATCGTGTGGGAATGCCGTTCGAGGTCGGCCCGCGAGAGCATCTGCATGCCGAGCACGGTGACCACGGCGAAGACCACGAGCGCGGTACCGCCGACGACGGGGGACGGCACCGCGCCGATCGCCCGGGTGACCGGGGCGAGGAAACCGAGGACGATGAGCACCGCCCCCGCGGCGGCGGTCACGAAGCGGCTGCGTACGCCGGTGATGCGCACGATGCCGATGTTCTCCCCGCTGGTCACCATCAGAGGCAGTCCGAACAGGCCGCCGAGCAGCGAGGTGGCGGCGTCGCCACGGACGGTGCGGGGCACCTCGCGCCGTGGGTCGATCTCCTTGCCGACGGCCTCGGCGTTGATGACGGTCTGGCCGGTGGCCTCCGCCATGGACGCCAGGCTGTAGAGCATCAGCGGCAGCGCGGCGAGCAGGTCGAACACGGGCGCGCCGAAGGGCAGCGGCTGCGGCAGGCTCAGCAGTCCTCCGCCGACGGCACTGCCGAGATCCACCTGGCCGAGGGCGAGGGCGAGCAGGGTGCCGGCGAGCAGGCCGAGCATCACGGCGAGTTGGCGCAGTACGCCGGTGAACAGCCAGTAGAAGGCGACGGTGAAGCCGATCGTGGCGAAGGCGAGGCCCAGCCGGACGGGCGAGGCGAATCCCGGGGCGCCGGACGGGCCGGTGACCAGCTGGGCTCCGACCTTGACCAGGTTGACGCCGACGATGACGATCATCGTGCCGATGACCAGGGGCGGGAAGAACCTGAGCAGACGTGCGAAGACGGGCAGCACGAGGAAGGTGAAGACCGCCGTGAGGAGCACGGCTCCGGCGGCGGTGGGCAGACCGTGCTGCTGGGCGATGGCGAGGAAGAGGACCAGGGGTGCGCCGCCGGGCAGCATGACGAACGGCAGCCTGGGCCCGAACTTCCAGGGTCCGAGGGACTGGACCAGCGAGCCGATCCCGGAGAGCACGAAGGCCGCGGAGAGCAGGTCGACGGTGAGGTGGCCGTCGAGGCGGAGGGTGGCGCTCATCAGGAAGATCGCCGAGATGGGGGTGGCGGCCATGACGAGGACGTGCTGCACGCCGAACAGCACGATCCTGCTCAGTGGGCGGCGCTGGTCCACGGGGTGGGGCCCGGGGGAGGGCGAGGCGGGTGTGGTTGACGCGTCCCGGGAGGGGGCGCTGCGGAATCTGGACACGTTCGAGCTCCTGTCGGCTCGCTCCGGCACAGGCCGCGATTCAGCCGTGGACGGCAGCCAAACCGAGGGGCCAAATCGATTTGGTCGCTAGTGTGGGAGCTGTTCCGCCAGGGCGTCAAGGGGTAGGAAGGACTCCCGAGGGCGGCCGATCGCCAGGCGGGCGACACGGTGGTCGGCCGACTGCCGTGTCTCACCCCCCAGTTGAAGCAGGCGCCGGGGGGACGGCGACGCCGGGGGCGACCGTGAGCCCGGCGCGGGGGAGGGGGGACGGAGCGGGACGGCCGCCTTCAACGCGGCCCCGGTCGAGGCCTTTTGCCGTGAGCCGTCTTCGCGAGGGCGCGGGACGGTTGCCAGGACGGGGATCACGGCTCACTGCCCGCACCCGTTCCGGGGCCGCACGCTGCGGCGGATCAGCAGGGCACGTCCCCCTTGCAGCGCCACAGGACGTCACGCGGGTGCACGTGGGCGTTCGGGGAGAGCTGGTGCGCGATCCATTCGTGGCCGTTGCCGAGCGCGAGCAGGCCGTCGGCCTGATAAGCGGCCGGTTCGGCGCGGGCGGTGACACAGTCCGTCGGCTCGGTCACGTGTGTGTCGTGCGCGGGGACCGTGCCGTGCCACAGGCCGTCGGCTCGCGGGCACGAGTGATAGCGGCCGGACTGCGCATAGGCCAGCTTCGTGGTGACCTCCACCGCGTGCGGCCCGAGATTCATGATCTTGAGGGCGAACAGGACCTCGTCGTCCTCCACGCGCACGCACGCCCGCAGGAACAGTTCGCCCGTGGCGGGCCGTACGGGGCCGCATCGGCTCGGGGGGCCGAGGGCGTCCACCTGGACCCGATCGACCTGTTCACGCGCCTGGAGTGGTGACGAACCGGCGGGAGCCTGCCCGGGCAGGCCCGTTGCGGCCTCCGCTGGACCAGGACGCGGGACGTTCCTGCCGATCAGGACGCTCACTCCCGCCAGGACCAGCACAAGTACCAGCAGGCCCACGGCAGCGGGACGTCGCCGGTACCACCTTCGGGTTCGGTGCAGTGGCTCCCCGACGGGGCCCGTCGGCTCGGTGCCGGTGCCGGTGCCGGTGGCAGGAGCGGGGGTGCTGGTCGGTGCAGGGGCCGCGGGCGGGGCGAGCCGGGACTGCAACTCGTGCCACTTCGAGGCCCATTCGTCCTGGGCGGCCGCCACCCGGCCGAGGTCGGCCCGCGCGTGCCGCAGGCACGCGCTCACATAGGCCAGCGCCACCTCCAGGGACGGCGGTGCCTGCCCGCCGGCCGCGCCGGACAGTGCCGAGGACGAGTAGGAGGCGTGTCTCGCCATCTCCTTGTACGTGGGTGTGCCGCAGTCCACGCGCAGCTGACGCAGCCCCCAGGCGAACGCCTGCACCGGTCCGTCCTCGGGGTCGACCGGCCGCTCCCTGCGCCCCTGTCTGCTCGTCATCCGGCTCCCCAGCCTTCGCAGCTCGATGACCAGTTGATGACCAGCCCGCGGAAACGTGCAGGTCATCAAGTGCCGGGTCAAGCTTCCGGCACCGAGTGTTCCGGCTGCCAATCGGGCGCCGGAAAAGGGTGAGGGACAGAAAGGGAGTTCGGATGATGAGCATCCGCAGGGATCTCACGCAGGCCGCTGTGTCGACGGCCGGGGCCATCGCGATCCTGGCCGGCGGCGCGGTCATGGCGCCTGCCCCGGCGCACGCCGTGTCGGCGTCGGCCTCTGGGCGTACGTGCATGTTCAACGCGCCGACCGCCGTGCCCAAGGCAGGACACGTGGCCTGGGCGGTCAAGGTGCGCGGGGCGAAGGACCACTGGATCTGGGGCTCGTTCAACTGGAACGAGGCATGGATCCGCGGCGGTGCCTGGAAGGACGTGCGCAAGTCGTTCCGGCCCGCGGCCGGGTACACGCGGTACCGCTGCACGAACACCAGGGACGGCAACGCCGGCAACGCGCAGGTCGCGTACAAGGCCGTCAAGAAGCGGGGCTACGACTTGCTCGGCAACAACTGCCTGCACATGTCGATGGCGGTCTTCAAGGGCTACAGCAACACGCTGCGCCGCGACTCCCGCCTGCCGTCGGCGACCGGCAAGCGCCCCAACGACTACTTCTCCACCCTCCTTTCGAACGCCCACTGGGAGCGCATCCACAAACTCCCCTGACCTGCCCAGCGGCCGGTGACGGCGCGGGGAAAGGGGCCGCTCCCTGCACGGGAGCGGCCACGGGAGGCCGAGGGTCGCCACCGCTTCACGTGAGCGGCCCGTCGCACCGCGCCGGGCTCGTGCGGTCGCTCGCCACGCGACCGCACCGCCTCACGGCCCCCCTTCCCACGTCAGGCGGCCCTGGCGGCCTTCACCGCGCCCTCGCGCCCCCTCGTACGCCGTAGGCTCGGCCGCCTGGGGATCGGCGAACAGGGTGGTGGCGCGCCGGGACTTGTCCAGTGCGCAGCGCGGGACGACCGCGGAGAAGAGCGAGTGCCGGCAAAGCCCGTGATCTACGCGGACGGTGGGCTGCGGACCGTCGGATTCCACTCAACGAACCGCTGCGGCCGCGAGCAGCTCTGCGGTGTCCGGCTCCTGGGCATCCGGCCACGGAGCCCGCCCGAGAAACCGTTTGGCGGATCACCGCGACCACTGCTAGGTTTCCGGAGGCCGTGCTGGAGAGCGAGGAGGTGGTACCCGTGAACGTATCGACATGGGTGCTCCCCTCCGGGGTCACGGTCGGGCGATAGGTCGTCCGGGAGCGCCGTTCACGAGCACTCCCGAAAGGCACGACTGTGCACTTCACTTCTGAACAGCGTCTCGATGACGGCGTCCTCGAACGCGAATTCACCCTCGGCGGAATCCCCGGCATCCTGTGGACTCCCGCGTCCGCTTCCGCATCCGCACCGACGCCGCTGATCCTCCTCGGTCACCCCCCGCTCGGACTGCGCAGGATGTACCCCCGGCTGGCGGGACGGGCCCGGCATGCCGCAGCGGACGGTTTCGCGGCGGCCACCATCGAACTCCCCGGCAGCGGTGACCGGCCCCGTTGGGCCGCCGTCGAGCAGGCCCGCGCCGACCTGCGCCGGGTCATGGAGGCCGGCGAGCCGGTCGATGACGAGATCATCGACGCCCTCGTCCTCCCGCTGGTCGAAAAGTCGGTCCCGGAATGGCAGGCCGCCCTGGACGCCCTCCTGTCGCTGCCCGAGATCGACGGCCCGGTCGGGTACTCGGGGGGTGTGATCTCCATCGGCATCCGGCTCGCGGCGGTCGAGCCGCGCATCGCGGCCGCCGTCCTGTTCGCCGGTAGTCTCGTGCCCGCCGCCATGTTCGAGGAGGCCCGCCAGGTCACCGTCCCGCTGCACGTCCTGCTGCAGTGGGACGACGAAGGCAACGACCGGCAGGCGGCCCTGGACCTGTTCGACGCCTTCGGCTCCAAGGAGAAGACGCTGCACGCCAACATGGGCGGGCACACCGGCGTCCCGCAGTTCGAGGGGGACCCCGCGGCCCGGTTCTTCGCCCGCCACCTGAAGTAGGGCCGGGCCGTCATGTCGCCGGCAGACGATGAGCATGCCCCGCCTGCCGGCGATCAGGGCGGATCGGGATCGGGACGCGTCGCACCCGTGTGCGCGTTCGTGTGGCCCTCGCCGTCCCGGCCGTCCTCCGGTCGCCCGGTGAGCCGGGTCGCGAGGCGGTAGGTGACCGTGGTGTCGCGGTACTCCTCACCGGCGACGACCACGTCGGGGAGGTTCGTGCGCTCGCTGCGGGACATCGACGTCCGCTTCCCGGTGCCGGGGACGCGGACGTCTGTCAGCGGGTCCTCCTCGAAACGGAGACGGCCGGAACGGACCGTGCCCCAGAACGCGATGTCCGGGTGCGTGCCGGAGGCCGGGTGCGGCTCCGCCGCGTGCCGGACGGCGTCCGTCGCCGGCCCGCGGGCCGTTCATGGCGGCTCGTCAGCCTCCCCGGCCGCGCGGCGGCGACGGGACCGGGGCGGCAGTTTCCCGTCCTCGCCGCGCACTCGGCGTCCCCGCGTGCCGCCGTGACCCCGGACGGCCGGGTCCCGGTGCTCGTCGTCGGGCCCCTGTGCTCCGCTCCGCCGGGGCCGCGCGGCCCGGCGGACGGTACCGGCCGCCGGATCCGGCGCATCCGGTACGTCCGCGACCTCCGTGACATCCGCGTCGTCTGCGTCGTCCGACACGTCGGTGGCCTCCGGCACGTCCTCCACGGCTCCGGCGCCTCGGCCCGCCCTAACCTCCGCCATGTCGCCGCCCGCACGCGCGGCTTGCCCGGCCGCGCTCGCGGTGACGTCGCCGGCCGCCTCGCCGGTGTCGGCAACGACCCCGCTCACCGCGCCCGCGGTGTCCTCCAGGGTCCGTCCCGCGCCACGCCCCACATCACCGACGGCACCCCCGGCGCCCCGTCCGACATCCCCCACCGCCGTGCCGGCCCCGCGGCCCACGTCCCGTACCCCCTCGCCCGCACCGCGCCCCACGTCCCGCACGGCGGAGCCCGCTCCCCGGCCGATGTCGCCGACGGCTCGCCCCGTGCCCGCGCCCAGCTCACCGAGGGCCTGCCGCGCCCCGCCTCCGACGTCCTGCACGGCCGAACCGATCCCTCGGGTCAGGTCCTCCAGGATCTGCGGATTGCGGTCGAGCGTGGTGAGGACCCGGTTGATGATCATCGCCACGTTGTCGAGACGCACTTCGAGCCGGGCCTGGGCCTCCACTCCCGAGATGCCCAGGTGTACCCGGCCCAGTGCGACGTCGGCGCCGACGTTCAGCTTCAGGAGGTCCAGCACCTCGGCCTGGAGGGAGACGTGGGCCCGCAGGTCCTCGACGTCCAGGTCGATCTCGTCGACCTTGAGCAGCGGGACATCGAGATACACGTCGGGCTCGGCGCCGGCAGAACGGCCCTGGCCGGAGCGGGCGGGCTGTTCGGGGTGACCGTCCAGCCGGTCCTCGTCATACTCCGAGTCCTCATACTCCGAGTCCTCCGGGCCCTCCGAGTCCTCCGGGCCCTCATACTCCCGGTCCTCCGGGCCCTCCGGGTCCTCATACTCCGGCTCCTCGTCGTCGTACGCCCCGGGCCGGGCGTACCCGCCGTCGCCCTTGCCGGCTTCGGGTTCACCGTCGCGCACGTCGTGCTCCTCGGGGTGACCTTCATCGTCCTCGGCGCTGTCGCGCATCACCGAGCCTCCGCAGGTTCGCCGGACGTTTTGTCCATTCTGAGGCTGTATGCGCATTGATGCACGGGCGGCGCGTCCGGAGCCTGAGCACGGCCCGCACCGGCGGAGCCACCCGTGACGTCGGTCAGCCTGACCGTAGCCGTGGCGGGGGTGCGGGCGGCGGTGCCGATCCCGGACTGCGGTCACGACATCATGCTGGACGATCCGGAAGCCTTTGCCCGCGCCACGGCGTCTTTCGTGCAGTCGGCCGCAGATCCCGGCTCGGTCGCAGTGCCGAGTGATGGCCTCGCGCACCGGCGGTCGCCGTCGTGATCGCCACCCGTCTGCCGGGCTTGCGGTCCTTACGGCCGACCTCTCGCTTGCGGGCCTGCTACTGCTTCTTGAAGGAGCGGATCTGATAGCTGCCCTGGAGGTTGCCCCCGTGGCCGGCGGCTGTCGAGCCGACGCGCGCGTGGTAGTTGGTCTGGGTGTAGTACTGAACGCGGTGGCCGGTGCCGTTCCACAGGGACAGCACCTTCTTGCCGTTGCGGATGAAGGAGCACTGGTCGGCGGTGTTCGCGACCTTCTCCGCCGTCCACTGGCAGCGGCTGCCGCCACCGTCCCAGCCGCTGTAGATGCAGAAGTGCCCCGGGTCGCAGTGGAAGGCCGCGGCGGTGGCAGCTGCTTCCGGGGCGGCCGGGGCCGAAACGGCGGCGGAGGCGGCGGGGGCTGTTCCGAGGGCTGCTGCGAAGGCGAGTGCGGCGATGGCGATCGAACTGACACGGCGCATAGGAGTTGTTCCCTTTCCACTGGGTCCACCGTGGTGTTCCTTGAACCACGGCTGTCAGTCTCATGCGCTGCGAAAGGCGATCACCAGAGCGTACGCGGAGGCGCGTGAGGCGTCGCCGGCAGTCACCGGTACCACCTCTCCGCCGCGTGAGCCGGGGCCTCCGGCGGAGGCGGGGGCACGCGCCGTACACGGCGCGCAGAACCCGAGCGCGCCCGGACCAGGGTCGGTCGAGACACGGCACGGGCCGGGCGGACCGCGCCGTCCGGCCCGGATGTGGCCTGCGATCTGGGGCGACGCCCTCAGTTGCCGGCCGGGTGGTCAGCCCAGTGCGCGGCGCGGGGCGCGCTCCGGCCGCTGCGCTGTGGTGCACCAGAACAGCACCGAGCACAGGAAGGCCGCTGCCGCGAAGACCAGTGATTGCGTGACGGAGTCGTCGCGCGCGCCGGCGACGAGTGCCCCGGCCGCTGACAGGGCCAGGGCGGCCGCGGGCAGCGCACGAGGGTGCCGTGTGACGCCCGGCGCGCCGGCCGGTGGCAGCAACCGGGTCGCGAGGCCGTAGCAGGCGCAGGCCAGCAGTGTCGCGCCCAGTACGTAGCAACTCCCCGCGTGCCGGGAACGGTAGGGCCCGGGGAAGACCGCGAGCAGCAGACGGTTCATGCCGGGGCCGCCCCGGCGTCGGGCGGGCGCCCGATGACGAGCGCCGCCGCCTGCTGCATCCGCAGCGCCTCCCGGCCGAGCGCCTCGGCGCCGTCCGTCGTGAGCCGGTAGTACCGCCGCGCCCGTCCGTCCACAATCTCCTCGTCGCCGGCGGTCACCAGCCCGGCACGCTCCAACCGCTCCAGCGCGCCGTAGAGCGTGCCGACGGCGATCCGGAGCCGCCCGCCCGTGGCCCGCTCGGCGGCCTTGATGATGCCGTAACCGTGCAGGGGTCCGTCCATGAGCGCAGCGAGGATGAAGTACTGCGGCTCCGTCAGGGGCGGCTTCTGTCGTGTCATACGACGAGCATATATCGTGCTCCGAAATATATCTGCCCGGCCGCCCCGTGTTGCGGGCCCTGGTAAATGGGTTCCTTGACCACCCGGCAAGGCGCGATCATGGACGGGCCCCGATCACCCGCCAACGACGAGGAATCCATCCCATGCCTGCGCCCGCGGACCCGACCCTCCTCCACCCGATGCCCGAGCAGCCCAGGGTGGTGCTGCTCAAGCCGTTGGTGAAGTCTCCGCTGATCGAGGTCGGGGAGTACTCCTACTACGACGACCCTGAGGATGCCACCGCGTTCGAGACCCGCAACGTCCTTTACCACTACGGGCCGGAGAAGCTGGTCATCGGCAAGTTCTGCGCGCTGGGCACGGGCGTGAAGTTCCTCATGAACGGCGCCAACCACCGGATGGACGGCCCCTCGACCTTCCCCTTCCCCACCATGGGCGGCTCCTGGGCCGCACACTTCGACCTGCTCACCGGTCTGCCGAACCGAGGGGACACCGTCGTCGGCAATGACGTCTGGTTCGGTCACGGTGCGACGATCATGCCCGGCGTACGGATCGGACACGGCGCGATCATCGGCGCCGGTGCCGTCGTCACCGCGGACGTACCCGCCTACGGCATCGTCGGCGGCAACCCGGCCCGCCTCGTCCGCACCCGCTACGACGCCCGGGACGTCGCCCGGTTGCTGGCGGTGGCCTGGTGGGACTGGCCCGCGGAGCACATCACCGAACATGTGCGGACGATCATGTCGGGCAGCGTCGCCGAACTGGAGACCGCCGCCCCGCGCACTCCGCAGGGTTGACGTCGTTGCGGGGTGCGACTGCCCTTCCGGGTCGGTCGTCCGCGTCAGGTCGCAGCGGCGGGACGCTCGCGGAGGTGGTCGCGGGTGGCCTTGGTGATCTCGTGCCAGAACGGCACGGCGGTCAGGTAGAGGCCCAGTGCGCTCAGGATGCCCAGGGAGACGTCCACGCTCACGCGTCCCTGTTTGGCCCAGTACACGTCCTTGAGATCGAGCAGCAGGGCGAACTCGTCGGCGACCAGTGCCGAACCCGCGCCGTACAGGGCGCCGATCCCGGGGTGGCCGACATAGGGCTGGTCGCCGCGGACAGCCACCAGCCCGACGCCCGCGAGTGTGGCGATACCGAAGTTGTAGTGGTGCAGGTGTGTCCGGCCGGCGGAGACGTTCCCCCAGGGCAGCCAGCCGCCCCGGATGCCGTGGGTGATCAGCCGTGCCGCCCCGAAGGTGCAGCCGAAGCCGACCCAGGCCGCCATGAGCGAGCGCTGGGTGGGCACGGTGTGGTCGTACAGTGCCCTGTGCCAGCGTTCCCGCAGACGGAGGCGTCGGCGGCTGTGGGAGGGCCGGGACGTGGGGGCTGAGGGCATTCTGCGCTCCTGATCGTCGGCTGAGTGACCGGGGACCCACGCTGACGCGTCCGGACACCGGCCAGGCCTACCACCGAGCGCACAGGCTGATGCCGAGGCGTCCCCCGGACGGCGCAGCGCCGGGGGGCGCCTCGGAACGACGCGGGTTCCTCCGCCGCCTCTGCCTGCGGCGCGGTGAAGCGCGCACGTCTTCCGTGCGCGCGTCCTCAGCTTGCGCGTCCTCAGTTTGCGCGTCCTCAGCGCATACGTCCGCAGGTGTGCGCCTCGTCGACGCGCGGCGCGCGTCTTCACCACGCCGCGGACATCAGTCCCCTCCGGCCAGGACCGTGACCTCCGAGTCGTGGGCCACGACCGGCCGGCCGTCGGGTGCCACCGCCACGGCGCCGACCGAGGAGGTCACCACCGTGTCGGGGCCGACCTCTTCCCGCCTCCCGGAGCCGTGAGCAAGCTGACAGAACCGGCACGCCATGCGGACCACGCTCCCACGCGCCGGCGGAGCGCCACTCCGCGAGGGGCACCCACGCGGCCGTACTCGGGCCGGTGTGGCGACGGACGCGGCCACGCGCAAAGCGGTCAGGGCGGGCAGCCAGGATCGGTGGCCCGTTCCGCGCTGCGACGCTCCGGCGCGGTGGCTTCGAGGTCGGGAGTCCGGGTGTAGGCGAGCGTCCGGAAGTGCCGCGTCGCCGGCAGGGCGGTGTGCTCCGCGACGAGGGCCCGCGCCTGCTCGGTCAGCGGCGGCGGGCCGATCACGCCCGCGCCGGCACCGGGAACCAGTGCCTCGGCCACGTCGCGAGCCGTCGGCCGGCGGAGGGGATCGGGGTGGAGGCAGGACCGGACCACCTCCGCGAAGTCAGCGGGCAGCCCTGCGAGGTCGGGCAGGCCGGCGCGGATGTTGGAGACCACGGACGGCGTGTCCTGCCCCCACGGGCTGTGCCCCAGGACGAGCCGGGCCAGGACGGTGCCCAGGGAGAACACGTCGCTGGCAGGTGTGAAGGAGGGTTGCTCGCGCAGTTGCTCGGGGGAGGCGTACGTGTAGGTGCCGGCGAAGCCGCGCCGTGGTTCGGTGAGCTGCTCGATCTGGGCGATGCCGAAGTCGATGACGCGTGGGCCGTCCTCGGTGAGCAGCACGTTGGCCGGTTTGAGGTCGAGGTGCACGATGCCCTCGGCATGGATGGCGCTCAGGGCGACGGCGATGCCGGCGCCCAGCATGCGCACCAGGCCGGTCTCCAGCTGTCCGCAGCGCTCGACGAGGTTCTGCAACGAAGGGGCCGCCACGTACGGCACCGCCATCCACGGGGTCGCACCGTCGGTGTCCGAGGCGATCACCGGCACCGTGAACCTCCCGTCCACCCGCCGTGCGGCCTGCACCTCGTGGGCGAAACCCCGCTTGATCGCAGGAGCCGCCGCGAGGTGCGCGTGCAGTGTCTTGACGGCGACCATCAGCCCGTCGGGATCCTGGCACAGGTAGACACGCCCGAAGCCGCCCTCGCCGACGCATTCCAGCACCTCGTAGGCACCGAAGGCCGGTGGACGGTCCGCTCCGGCGGCGGGCCGCGCCCGTTCCATCTCCCGCCAGGTCCCGATGGCCGCGGCCTCCGGGTGCACCGCGATCCGGCCGTCCGCGGTGCCCGTGGGCAGCCGCTTGCGCGGGTCCCGTTCGGCCGCCGCGGGCTGCTCGTCCTTCACCACCACGAGATGCGCCGCCACCGGTTCGCCCGCGTGGAAGACGTACGCCTCCATCCGCACGTTCGCGTCGCCGAGGCGGGAGACGTAGACGCCCGGTAGCCCCAGCCGCTCGCACAGGGCGATCTCCTCAGGCCTCGGCCGCAGGTCGGCGCGGGCGAAGCAGAGGGCCGCCGCGTCGTGCCCCTGCCCGCTCAGCTCCCCCAGTACGGCCGCCCATCGCTCCGCGGGCCAAGCGTGCCACGTCAGTTCTTCGGGATCGTCGTTCACGACCGCCAGGTGGGTCGCGTGGGACGCGTCGGACCGGCGTGCCAGCACCGCGCATGCCGTCCCGGCCGCGGCCTGCACCACCTCGCCCAGCAACGTCGCGGTCCGCTCCGCGACACGGAGCACCGTGCGCCGGGCCATCCGGGCGAGTTGGTCGCGCTGTCCGCTCAGGACGTCGTACTCCGGCGTTCCCGGGCCCCGGCCCTGGAGTTCCATGCACACGAGCACCTTGCCGAAACAGTGGACAGCCGCCTCGTAGTCCCCGGCTCCCACCATCGCCTTCGCCTGCGCGACGCGGGCGGAGAGGGTCTGGGGGGCGGCCGGTCCGTGGAGCTGTTCGTACCGGGTGGCTATCTTGCCGTACATACGGCCCGCACGCGGGAGGTCTCCTGCGGCTTCGACCGCGGCAGCCGTCGCGAGCAGGTCGCGCAGTCCCTCGTCGCCGCCCTCGTTGCCGAACGGGAGTTCGTCGGCGACCTCGGCGTAGCGCTGACGGGCGATGCTGACGAGCTGGTGGCGGGGGCCCAGTTCCTGTTGCGCCCTCCGCAGCATCTCGGAGAACGCGCGCAGCGCCGCCGCGTTGTCACCGCTCTTCTGCTGCCAGTACCCCACCTCGCAGAGCAAGGTGAGCGCGGTCTCGGTGCGGTTCTCCCGCTCGGCCGAGCGGCGCATGCTCTCGTAGCGGCGGGCGGCTTCCTCGGGATGGCCCGCACGGCCGTGCCAGTGGGCCAGTTGATGCCTGGCCAGTTCGGTGTCGCGGTGGCGCGGTCCCTGCACCCGCTCCCGGTCGGCCGAAAGCCGGGCGAACAGCCGTACGGCGGCCTCCGGTCGACCGGACTCCCCTGTCCAGTGAGCCAGTTGGTGCCGCAGCGCCAGGGTGTCGGGGTCCTGCGCGCCCAGGACCCGTTCGGCTTCCGCGACCAGTGACTCGTAGCGTTCGGCGGCCGCCGCCGGGCCGTCCAGACGGGCCGTCGCCTCAGCCGCTCGGCTGCCTTCCCGTAACGATGCGACGAACACCTGCCGTTGCGGCGCGCGGGACCCCGGTGCCGTCTCGCGCCGTCGATCGAACCACTTCACCGAGCTACCCCCTTGCCGCGGGCGGACGCGTGTCGAGTGGTCAGTATGCTCTACCCAATCGTTTGCGCCAATCGTTTGGGCAACCACGCCGACCGGTGTCGGCCGGGACCCGCGTCGGAGGTGGCCGGGACCCGCGTCGGAGGTGGCCGGGACCCACGGTGGAGATGGCCGGGACCCGCGGTGGAGATGGCCGGGACCCGCGGTGGAGATGGCCGGGCGGCTCACCGCACGCCGTTCACCGCAGACTCGTGCCTATCGGCGCACCCGAGGAAGCCCTGACCACGAGACGGGGCGTGAGCGTCTCCGAGGCGACGGTCTCGCCCGCGATACGGCGGAGCAGCAGTTGCACGGCGCGTCTGCCCTGTTCGGCCATGGGGGAGCGGACGCTGGTGAGCGGGACGGGGAGTTCCGCCGCGAGGGGGGTGTCGTTGAAGCCGGCCAGCGCCAGGTCCTCGCCCAGCCGCAGGCCCAGGTCCCGGGCCGCACCGATGGTTCCGATCGCCGCGAGGTCGTTGACGGCGAAGATCGCGGTCGGCCGGTCGGGACCGCTCAGCAACGCGACGGCGGCGCCGTGCCCGCCGGACGTGTCGAAACGGCAGTGCCGCACCCGGTGGTCGGACACGGGCAGACCGGCCTCGCGGTAGCGGTCGGTGAAGCCGGTGGTGCGGTCGGTGCCCGTGCTCGCGAAGGGTTCACCGGCGACGACGGCCACCCGGCGGTGGCCCAGGGACAGGAAGTGCTCGGCCACGAGCCGCCCGCCCAGGCGGTCGTCGCAGGTGACCGACAGGTGGCCGGCGTCCGTGCGGCGGTTGACCAGCACGAACGACGTGCCGTCCAGGGCCGGGTCGGCCAGCGCGGCCCCGTCCAGGTGCGCGTCGCCGATGACGAGGCCGTCCACCCGGCGTCCCAGCACCATCTGGATGCGCCGGCGTTGCGTGGCGGGGTCGTCATGGGTGTTGGTGACGAAAGCGGACAGGCCCCGCAGGGTCGCCTCCTCCTCCACCCCCTCGTAGATGGTGGCCACCACGATCTCCGACAGCCGGGGGAAGAGCACCCCGATCAGGTTGCTGCGCCGCGTGCGCAGGCTCGTGGCGTGCGGGTTGGGCCGATAGCCGAGTTCCTCGGCCAGATCCCGGATCCGTCGCGCCGTCTCGCCCGATGCCGCGCGGCCCTGTTCGCCGGTCGGCCCGTTGAGGACTCGGGAGACCGTCGATACGTGCAGTCCCAGCCTTTCCGCGATCCCGCGCAGTGTCACCGGACCGCCGTCGCCCGCCATACCCGTCTCCCGCCTCACCGTCTGCCAACCGCCGCCCCCATTCTGCCCAATGGCCTCACCGGCGAGCCGGCCGCGCAGGCGCGCCCGGCGGGGAGTGAGGAGGACCGAGTGCTGCTCCGCGGGTCGTCCAGGGCCGCCGCCAGAGGGCTGTACGGCCGCCCGTCGAACACGTGTGGCTGCCTGAACCAGGCCTCGCCGGCTCGGGCCGAGCCGGGGCGTGGGCCGGCACGGTCGTCCTCCCCGCTCCTCCTCCTCACGACGCCGCGACGGCCCGCGCCGAACGGGTTTCCGTACGGGCCCCGTCGGGAGCCCGGCCGCCGAAAAACGGTTCCCGGCACACCGAACCACCCCCGGGTATCGCCCATCTTCAGGAGCGTAGGCGCGCACTGACCTCGCGTGGCCGCTACACATCCGAGGGGAAACCGAAACTCATGAAGAGCAAGCTGACCGCTGTGGCCCTGGCGGCCGTCGTCGTCGCCGGCACCGCCGCAACCGCCGTCCCGGCCTCGGCCGCCACCGCCAAAACCGGACCCACCCGCTGCCACACCGCGGACCTGAAGGCCGGCTTCGCCACGGGGGAGGACGCGAGGCCGGAGATGGGGCAGACCAAGAAGCAGACCCAGGCGTACGTCTGGTTCACCAACCGGAGCAAGCGCACCTGCTCCCTCTCCGGCTTTGCCGGTGTCGACATGATCGGTGCTCAGAAGAGCGACGGCACCTGGTCGCTGGTGCGCTCCTCCAAGAAGCCCGTGAAGTTGATCCTGGAGCGCGGGGCCACGGTGGACTTCAGCATCACCCTGCTGCCGGTGGCCAGGGCCACGCCGCAGAAGGAGAAGTTCGTTCCGGCGAAGTTCCTCGTCACACCGCCGAACGAGACGCAGCACTTCACTCTGAAGTGGCCGTTCGGTGGCCAGATCCTCAAGCAGGACGGTGCCACCCACCCGGCCAGCTACCTCAACCCGGTCGGACTGTGACCGGTTGGGCACGACGCCCTTGACCAGGTAGCGAACGGCGTCGATCGTATGCCGGGGCCGGGGCCGGGGCCGGGGCCGTGACCTTTCGGCTGACCGCCGCGGCCCTCGGGCACGCACCGGCCCCGGACCTCGCGTGACCGCCCGGTCCGCGTCCGTCGTGCCGGAGGAGCAGCAGAGCTCACGGCTTCAGCGCCGCACTCCTGGGCACCCCGGCCACAGCGCCCGGCCGCCGGACGTACAGCAACCGTACGAGCCGCGTCCGCGGCCCGAACGGGCTCCGACTCCCGATCCCGGCCCGCAGCAGTGGCGCCTACCAGTAGTGGCGCCGACCGCCGACCGCGTGTCCGACGGAGCCGAGGAGGAACAGGATGAGCCCGATGACGAGCAGGATGATCCCGATCGTCCACAGGATGCCGATGTGCAGGATGAACCCGACGATGAGCAGGATGACGCCAAGGGCGATCATGGTGCCCTCCTCTCCGGGCGGACGGCGTGGCGTCCGCTGATGGCAGCGCCTGGTGCGGCGGCGCCGATTCCTCCCCAATAGGGTGATACCCGGACAAATCGTATTCATACTCCAGGTGAGGCAGTGTCCCCTGTCCTTGTCGGTGTCCGGCGGATCAGGCCTTGCCCGCAACGGAACGGCAAGATCGAGACAGGTCCGGCGAGGCCCTGCTACGAACCGTTGGCATTCGCCATGCGCGGCGAGCGGGGCGTCGGATTGGTGACGCGTTCGGTCTCGTCGCGCACCAGCAGGGACAGCAGCGAGGCCACGGAGAGGCCGGCCTCTGCCGGGTGGCGCAGCACCTTGTCCGGCTCGATGCGATAGGTGTTCGTGCGTCCGTCGCGGGTGTGGGAGAGGTAACCGTCCTCTTCCAGGTCGGAGATGATCCGCTGGACGGCGCGCTCCGTCAGCCGGCAGTGGGCGGCGATGTCACGGATCCGGACGTTCGGGTTGTCGGCGATGGCTGCCAGTACGCGCGCGTGGTTGGTGATGAACGTCCAGCCAGTGTGGGATTCGGGCACTGCGACCATGCACAGCATCTTAGATCACGTCATTGCCCGAACCCAGATACGTGACATACTTTTCGTGCAATCGCTGACTGGCTCCCTCGAGGGGGCGACAGAAGGAGCTCGAAGGTGCCTGGGGATGAGGTCCTGATGCCCGACATGACGGGCGCTGCCGGGAATGGCGGGCAAGCGCCGAAGCAGCCCGGCGGACGCGCTTCGGCGGGGGCCGCGGTGATGCAGTACGAACTGCGGGGAGCCTGGGTCGTCGTCGCGCACGGCGCCTACGACAGGCACTCGATCACGCCCCTGGAGACCGCGCTGGCCGTCGCCGCCGGGAAGTATCCCCGTGTGGTCCTGGATGCCTCCAGTGTCACGTTCGCCGACTCGTCGCTGCTCAATCTGATACTCCTCACCCACCGGTCGGTCCCCCTGCGCGTCGCCGCGCCGCCACCCCAGCTTCGGCGGCTCCTGGAGATCACGGGGGCCGACACGGTCCTCGAGACCCGGGCGACGGTGGAGGACGCCGTGGGCGCCTAGGGTCGGAGGCGGTGAGAGGGGTGGATGGCCCCGAGCGTGGCGGGCCGGCCGGGTGGCTGCCACGCGGGACGCGGGTCAGGGGCCGTCCACGGGCCGGGGGCCGAGGCGGTGGTCGAGTGCGGCGCCGACGTCGGGGCAGTTCTGGCGGATGACGTCGAGGAAGGCGTTCAGCACGGGGGAACGTTCGCGGTCGGCGAAGGACAGGATCAGGTCGGGCAGAGGGGTGCGCGGGCTCACCTCGCAGAACCATGTCCCCCGTCGTGGGGCCGCCAGCATGCGGGAGGGCCCCAGCCCCACCCCCAGACCACAGGCGGCGAGACCGATGATCGTGTGGATGTCCCTCGCGACGGTCGCGCCGGACAGTGCCGGAGAGTCCCCGCCCAGCAGGGTGCGCAACCCGGCGATGACGGTGGGCTCCTCGTCGCCGGGCGCCACGATCAGCGGCTGTCGCCGCAGCTGGTCCGCGCTCACCGAAGGTCGGCCCGCGTAGGCGTGCGTGCTGCTCACGACCGCGACCAGGTGATCGTGTCCGATCGGGACCGACACCAGGTGCTCGGCCCCGGCGCCCCGGGGCGGGCCGAGGGTGATCGCCACGTCCAGTTCACCGGCGACAAGGGCGGCTGTGCTGCGGCTGGTCGCCATCTCGTGCAGCTCCAGCCGTACCCGGGGACGTTCGCGGCCGAACCGGCCGAGGACGGCCGGCAGGGGTTCGAGGAGCGCCGAGGCGATGAACCCCAGACGCAGCCGGCCCGTTTCGCCGCGCGCGGCCCTGGCCGCGTCGACCGAGGCCGCCGTGATCTCGTCGAGCGCTCTGCGCGCCCGGGCGAGGAAGGCCACGCCCGCCGCCGTCGGGAACACCCCCTGGCGAGTGCGGTCGAACAGCCGGGCCCCCACCTCGCGTTCGAGGTCGGCGATCTGCTTGGACAGCGGAGGCTGGGCGATGCCCAGGGCACCGGCCGCCCGGCCGAAGTGCTGGTGCTCGGCGAGAGCCAGGGCGTACCGCAGGTGCCGCGCCTCCATGCCGGCCTCCTTTCGATATCTCCTGAGTATTGTAGGGCCGCTTGTCAGATCTTTCACTGGATAGCCGGGGTCGGAGCACGTGGAATGCGGTCATGACAGACCTCAGCCCGCCCACCACCGTCTTCGTCCTCGTGCACGGCGCCTGGCACGGTTCCGGCCAGTGGGCGGCGACGCAGCGCGCACTCGCCGGACTCGGCGCCGCGAGCACGGCCGTCGACCTGCCGGGGCACGGCTTCGACGCACCGCTGCCCAGCGGATACCTCCTGCCCGGCCAGCCGGGCCTGCTGACCGAGAAGTCCCCGCTCGCCACCGTGACGATGGACGACTGCGCCGACAGCGTGCTGGACACGCTGCGCCGCGTCCGCCACCACCGCCGTGTCGTGCTCGTCGCGCACAGCGCGGGCGGCGGCCCCGCGTCACTGGCCGCCGAGCGGGCGCCCGAACTCGTCGACGCGATCGTCTACCTGTCGGCCTTCGTCCCCGCCGGGCGGCCGCGGTTCTTCGACTACCTCGACTCGCCCGAGAACGCCACGGCACGGGGACAGAGCCTCAGCCTCGGCGACCCCGGAGAGCTGGGCGCCGTACGGATCAACCCGCTCTCACCGGATCCCGCCTACGTCGAGGAACTGCGGCAGACCCACTACCACGACACGCCACCAGACCGCTTCGGCCGCTGGCGCTCGGCCTTGAGCACCGATCTGCCGCTGTCCGTCCCCACCACCCCGGTCACCGTGACCGGCTCGCGGTGGGGACGAATACCGCGGACCTTCCTGCGCTGCGCGGACGACCGGGCGCTGCCGCCGGCCGTGCAGGACCTGATGATCACGGAAGCCGACCGGGCCGTGCCCGGCAACCCGTTCACCGTGCGCACCCTCCCCGGCAGCCACAGCCCGTTCGCAGCCCGGCCCGGCGAACTCGCCGCGGCTCTGCTGCCGTGAGCGGCGGCCGCCTCCTGTTGCCGGTGGTGCTCAGCGCGGCTTCCCGCAGCCGCCCGACGTGGCCACACCCGCGCCGCGGCTACCTGGTGAGATCGGCCGGTTCGTCGAGTCGGGTCAGCTTCTGCGGGTTGGACGTCGCGTAGATCCGGCTGATGCGCCCGTTCTCGACGACGAGGCTGACCGCGGCCCCTCCGCTGTCGGACGAGAGACGGATCGCCGGGGCGCCGTTGAGACAGACCGCCGTTGTCTCGAAGGCGGCCCGGTCGGTGCCGGCGAGCAGCCTCGCCACGAGTTCGGCCCCGTGGACGGGGGCCGGAGCGGCGGCCGAGATCCCGCCGCCGTCGGCGATGAGGACCACGTCCGGTGCCATGATCTCCAGGAGGTCCTGAACGCGCCCGGTCTGCAGCGCGGCGACGAAACGGCCCACCACGGCCTTGTGCTCCGACCGGCTCACCCTGATACGCGGCTGTCGGGCGGCGACGTGGTCCCGGGCCCGCCGGGCGACCTGCCGGACCGCGGCGGGGGACTTGCCCACGGCCTCGGCCACCTCGTCGTAGGGCATGTCGAAGACCTCGCGCAGCACGAACACCACGCGTTCCACCGGCCCGAGCGTCTCCAGGACGGTCAGCATCGCGATGGAGACGCTCTCCGCGAGTTCGACGTCGTCGGCCACGTCGGGGTGGGTCAGCACAGGTTCGGGCAGCCACTCGCCCACGTACTCCTCGCGACGGCGTGAGAGTGCGCGCAGGCGGTTGAGCGCCTGCCGGGTGACGGCCCGGACGAGGTACGCCCGCGGGTCGCGGACCTGCGACCGGTCGACGCCGGCCCACCGCAGCCACGTCTCCTGCAGTACGTCCTCCGCATCGGCCGCGGAGCCGAGCATCTCGTAGGCGACGGTGAACAGCAGGCCGCGGTGGACGACGAACGGGTCCTCCGTCATGCCGTGAACCCCGCGCCGGACGCCGCCGGCCGTTTGGCCAGCGGGATCTCACAGGCGTCGGAGAAGCCCTGGGAGGTGACCCCGTTCGCCACATTGGCCCTGGTCGCCAGGTTGACGTAGGCGATGAACGCGGTGAGTTCCACCATCGCCTTCGTCCCGAGCCGCTCAAGTAGGGCGGCGTACTGCTCGTCGGTGACGGTCGGCGGCGTGTTCGTCATCGCCTCGGCGTACCCCATCACGTCACGCTCCAGCGCCGTGAACACGTCCGCTTCTCGCCAACGCGGCACCTGGCTCGCCTTGACCAGGTTCAGGTTCTCGTTCCGCGCCTGGAAGTAGCCGACGTCCAGGCACCAGCTGCAGCCGACCTGCGCCGCGACGGCCATGTGTGCGAACGACTTCAGAGTCGGGTCGACCGCGTCCCAGCCCCCCACCTTGGCCCCGAACGCCAGGTTGTCCTGCGTGACTTGGGGGCTGTGCCACAGCACTTCGACGTTCTCGGGCACCACGCCCAGCTGCTTGATCATGGTCTCCTTGAGCTCGGCGGGAAGCTCGGCCTTCGGTAGGCGCGGTGTCATGATGCCTCTCCTTGTACGCGTCCCTGTGGGGTCGTTCGGCATGAAGACACCGCCCGGCCCCCGCATGTGACACCGCCGCCGCCCCGGGAAAGCCCGGCGCCCAGGCGACGACCTGATGTCAGCTCGCCGGGCCGTGCCGGCGGGCGAGGGTGTCCGGGCCGTCCCGGCCGCCCGCACCCACCCGCTCGACCAGATCCAGGAGGCGGGCGAACTCAGCCGGTCCCGCCGGCCCGGCGCGGCAGACTCGTACTCGTCCTGGGACGGCCTCGCGGGCCCGGTCGGACGGGACGTGCCCCCTCGGGGACCACGACAGGCAGCGCCTCGATGAACCTTTCAGGCTTCCGCCCTCGTGTACATGGCAGCTGCACATATGTGCGGCTGCGACAGGTATTGAGGTTGGAAGACATGAGCATGAAGCACCGGACGGCGTCGATCGCCGTCCTGACCGCTACGATCGGCGCCACGATCGCCCTGGGCATGGGATCGGCGTCCGCCACGAGCTACGTGAACATCCCCCGGAACATGAACGCGGGCAAGTCCTGCCAGAACCAGGCGAACGGGAACAACGACTGGTGGGGTTACCCCCGCAACGGCAGTGGCCCCTACTGGTTCTACTGCGGAGGCAGCAACCACACGGAACTGTGGGTCCGTCAGCCCGTCGGCGGCTACTGGGGATAGGCCCGGACAGGCAGAGCAGCCGCGCGGCGGACCGGGAGTCGTTCCACGCCGCGCGGCTCGCTTTCCCGCCCCGCCCCCGAGGACGCCGGACCTCGCCGGGAGGTGCTGGTCCTCGGCGACGGCGTCCACGGTGCTCCCGGCCCTGCCGCAGCTCACGCCGGCGTCGTCATGAGGCTACCGGGGGGAGGAACCGCCGTTGGCGCGTCGGCCACCGAGGTAGTTCGTGACCCGGTAGGCGTAGCCGCCAGGGGTGAGGTAGAGCGCGTGATCGGTTGCCCCGCGAGGGTCTCCGGGGGGCACCGCCACCCTGCCGAGGAGGATGGACCGGGGGATCGGCACCCGTACTTCGGCGAGGTTCGCCACCGCCTTCGGGTCGAGCGGTGCGCTGCGCAGCTCGAACTGCTCTGCGGTCCCCTCCGTCAGTTCGTGGGTTTCCGTCTGAAGGCGCGTGGAATTGCTCATGGTGTCTCCTGCCGATCAGTTGTATTCCGGTGGCCCCGGGCCCCGGGCCGCGACGCGAGGATGCCCGGGCCTGTGAGTCCTTCGTCCTGCACGTGGGCTGACTGTCGTCCTCGGGGCCTGCCGGCACGGTGTGTTCGGACGGGACCCACCGTGCCGGAGACTTCCTGAAGCCAGGCTGAAGTCACCTGAAGCCGGCTTCAGGTCGGGTTCGCGACACTGTCCGAACACGGTCACCTTCGTGGGGGACCAGGCTGGTCGGGCTGGGCCGGGCAGCCGATGTCGGCAAAGGTGGAGCAGTGCCCGGAGCGGCACATTCCGCAGCGGCCACCGGACGTCAGTGGGCGAGGGGGAGCCTGACCTGGAAGTCGGCGCCGCCGTCGGGAGCGTCGGTCAGGGTGAGGGTGCCGCCGTGGTGCTGGACGACGTCGCGTGCGATGGCCAGGCCGAGGCCGGCGCCGCCCTCGTCGCGCGTGCGCGCTTCGTCGAGGCGGACGAAGCGTTCGAAGACGCGCTCACGGTCGGCCGGGACGACGCCGTGGCCGTCGTCGGCAACGCTCAACACGACCGTGCCGCCCACGGCCCGCACGGTCACGGCGACGGACGTGGCGGCGTGCCGCTGGGCGTTGTCGAGCAGGTTGCACAGGACGCGCGACAGCTGGGTTCGGCTGCCCTTCACTTCGAGTGTGGTGTCGTCGAGGGTGACGGCTGGGGTGATGCGGTCGATCGTGGCCCGCCGGGCTACGTCCTCCCGTACGAGCGCGGCGAGGTCGATCAGCGTGCCGGTGGCGCGTTCCCCGGCGTCGAGGCGGGCGAGCAGCAACAGGTCGGCGGCCAGGTGCTGGAGTCGTACGACGTCCTGGTGCAGATCGGCGGTGTCCAGGAGTTCGGGGTGCTGTTCGGCGACTTCCAGCTGGGTACGCAAGGACGCTATGGGGCTGCGCAGTTCGTGGGAGGCGTCGGCGACGAAGCGGTGCTGGCGTTCGACCGACTGTTCCAGCGCGGCGAGGGTGGCGTTGGTGGTGCGGGCGAGACGGGCGATCTCGTCGCGTGAGGCGGGCTCGGGGACCCGGCGGGCCAGGTCGCCGCTGCCGGTGATCTCGGCCATCTCCGCGCGGATGCCCTCCACCGGGCGCAGCGCCCGGTGGGTGACGAGCCAGGTGACGGCCGCGACGACGGCCAGCAGGAAGGGCAGGCCGATCAGCATGGCCTGGATGACCTGACCGAGGGTGGCCTGTGAGTCCTCGAGCGAGGTGCCGGCGTAGACGGTGTAGGTGCGGTCGTCGTAGGTGGTTGCCCGCACCGCGGCGAAGGCGTAGTCGTGGAAGTCGTCGCCGAGTTTCAGGGCGAGGGTCTTGTGGTCCACGTCCGTGCCGACCTTGCCCCGGGCCGGGCTGCCGTCGCCGTCGTTGCCGTCGTTCTTGTTGTCGTTGCTGTTGTCCTTGTCGTCCTGCGTATGGTCGTCGTGATGGTGGTCGTCGTCGCTGCCGTCGGAGGAACGGCTCGGGGCGGCGGTGCCTCTGGGGGCCGGGGCGGGGGCGTAGTCGGTGAGGGGGCCGTGTCCGTGCAGGTCGTCACCGGCGGCCAGGACCTTCCCGGGGGAGCCGACGACCTGGACGGGGTGGCCGTCGTCCTCGGGCAGGTTCAGTGAGCCGAAGTTCCCGTGCAGCGCGGCCTGGGAGCCGGCCACCGTACGGGCGGTGACCTCCGACTCCAGGCCGGCCCGGTCGACGAGGTTGTGGCGCAGTACGGTGACGAGCGCGATACCGGCGGCGACCAGGGCGACGGACACGACCAGTGTGGCGGCGAGCGCGGCCCGGGCGCGTACCGAGGCGAAGGGCCTAGGCATGACGGCCGCCGTCGGATTCCAGCCGGTAGCCGGCGCCGCGGACCGTGGTGATGGAGCGCTGCCCGAACGGGGCGTCGATCTTGCGGCGCAGGGCGCTGATGTACACCTCGACGATGTTGGGGTCGCCGTCGTAGGCGAAGTCCCACACGTGATCGAGGATGTCCGCCTTGGACACCACCTGCCCGGCGTTCAGCGCGAGGTGTTCCAGGACGGCGAACTCCTTGGCGGTCAGCGTGATGTCGGTCCCGGCCCGTTCCACCCGCTTCGCACCGGGGTTGACGGTCAGGTCGCCGATGCGGACGAGCGTGCTGCCGGCGCGGGTACGCCGGCGCAGCAGGGCCCGGATGCGGGCCTGGAGCACGACGTAGGAGAACGGCTTGGTCAGGTAGTCGTCGGCGCCGGTGTCCAGGCCCTCGGCCTCGTCGTACTCGCCGTCCTTGGCGGTGAGCATCAGGATGGGCGTGTCGTCCTCGGCCGCCCGCAGTTGGGCGCAGATCCGGTAGCCGTTCAGCCCGGGCAGCATGATGTCCAGCACGATCAGGTCGTAGTCCTGTTCCTGCGCCATGTGCAGACCGGTGACACCGTCGTGGGCGAGGTCTACGGCGAAGCCCTCGGCGGCCAGGCCACGGGCGAGGGCGGTGGCGAGGCGTTTTTCGTCCTCTACGATCAGCAGGCGCATGCCCTTCAGGGTCTCAGACCCTTCCTGAAGCGATTTTCAGGTGGCTTCAGCGGGGCTTCAGGAGCGTCGGCGCACGGTGTCCGCGTCCAGCCGACACGTCGGCATCCCTGCGGCACGGTCCGCAGGTTCGGAGGAAAGGACCCCCTCACGATGAAGGCCCTCAAGTGCTCCTCGGCCGGTCGTCGCCGCACCGTCGCAGCGGTGGCCGCGGCCACCGTCGTACTCGGTGGAGCCGGTGCCGCATCCGCCGTGGCCTTCGCGGACGCCGACAACGAGCGGGACAGCGCCAGTACCAGCGCCGGCGCCGGCACCGGCGACAACGCACCTGCCAGCGAAGCCACTACGGCTGACACACACGACGACGACCACGACGACGACCACGACGACGACCACGACGACGACCACGACGACGACCACGAAGGTGACCACGAAGGTGACGGCCGTGCCGGCGCCCAGGACGACTCCGTCGCCGACCGTACGCTCGCCGCGAGTGCCGAGGTCGACCTGAAGCAGGCCGTCGCCGCGGCCACCAGGTCCCTCGCGGGCACCGTCACCGAAGTCGAGCTGGAGGGACAGCAGGGCAAGGCCGTCTGGAAGGTCGACATCGACGACGGCCACGACACCGGGCGCGAAGTCACCGTCGACGCACAGACCGGCGAGGTCACCCCCGCCCACGTCGGCCAGGACCACAGGGAGGACGAGGGAACGGACCGCGACCGTGAGGACGACTGACACACCGTGTGGTCACAGACCCGAGGGCGGAGCCGGTCGGCCTTCGGCCCGGTCCTGCGTGGCTGCGTGCCGTACTCACGGGGCCGGAGGGTGAGACTGACGACCGACGCCCTGGTCCCGGACCGCTCGTCGCCGGCCGGGCTTCGCCTGAAAGGCGATATTCGCTGGACAGGGCTGAGGGGCAGCGGCGAACGTTGGGAGCATGCAGCAGCAGATCTGGGACACGGACGCCGCCCAGGGCTACGACACACCCGGTTCCGGTATGTTCGCGCCGGAGCTCCTGGGGCCGACCGTGGAACGTCTTGCCCGGCTCGCAGGGGAGGGGACAGCGGTCGAGTTCGCCATCGGGACCGGCCGGGTGGCCATTCCACTCACGAAGCGGGGAGTACCGGTCACCGGCATCGACCTGTCACTGCCGATGGTGGAGCAGTTGCGCTCCAAGGTGGACGAGGCGACGGTCCCGGTGATCATCGGTGACATGGCGACCACCGTCGCGCCGGGGGAGCACACCCTGGTCTACCTCGTCTACAACACGATCTCCAACCTGCTTGCCCAGGAGGAGCAGGTCGAGTGTTTCCGTAACGCCGCTCGTCATCTCGTGCCCGGTGGACGGTTCGTGGTCGAGCTCTGGGTGCCCGAACTGCGTAAGCTCCCGCCGGGCCAGGCCGCCACTGTCTGGCAGTCCGAACCCGGCTATATCGGTCTGGACACCTACGACGTCCTGCGGCAGCAGGTCGTGTCGCACCACTTCCGGTTCGACGAGACCAAGCAGGCACAGCTGTTGCGCAGCCCGCACCGCTACATCTGGCCGGCTGAACTCGATCTCATGGCGCAGTTGGCCGGGTTCGAGCTGGAAACCCGGCACGCGGACTGGACCGGCGCCGAGTTCACGGCCGAGTCGCGTTCTCACGTCTCCGTGTACCGGCTTCAGGAGACACAGTAGCCCCGTTGGGGGCGCCGGCCACTGGTTCACGGCGACCGGTCGGGCCACGTCAGCCGGTCAGAGGGGTGTCATTCGTTCGAGGCAAGCGGTGGGGGCGCTCGGGCGAAGGGCCCGTAAAGCTCGCAGGAGGGGGCCGCATCGCCACGACCACGGCCTCGGCTACGACCACGGCCCCGGCTACGACCACGGCCTCGGCTACGACCACGGCCCCGGCCACGACCACGGCCCCGGCTACGACCACGGCCACCGCCTCGTCGGCGACAGCGCCGAAGCACACCACTCAGCACGGGGCCAGGCCCGCGCGACCGAGGCGCGAACCGCCCGATCGCTGCCCACGTGGGAGGCGGGACGGCTCCGCCTCTGTGGCGAAGTGCCCCGGCCCGGACGTAGGCGACGGCCGGCGGGTCAGGGGCGGGGTGCCGGGCCGGGACCGGGGCGCAGTACCTGCTGAAGCGAGGTGGCCGGGTGGCCGGTCAGCTCGCTGATGGACGCCGTCACCTGGGCGAGGGATCCGTCGCCGATCGCGGTGTAGGTGGAGACCCAGGCGTCGAGCTGCCAGTCGGGAGCACCGTGCCCTCCGCGGGAGGCGTAGGCCTCTTCGAGCGTCTCTGACACGTAGGAGACGGGGCGCCCGGTGGCGGCGGTGATCGTGGCCGCCACGTCGGTGAGGGTGAGCGCCTGAGGGCCGGTCAGTTCGTAGGCGCGGCCGGTGTGCGGGCCGGGATCACGGAGCACCGCGACGGCGGCGTCGGCGATGTCGTCCTGAGCGACGACGGCCACCCGGCCCTCGCCGGCGGGGCCGCGGATGACGCCGTCGCCGCCGACGAGAGCGGGCATGAAGTCGGCGTAGAGGTTGTCGCGCAGGAAGGTGAAGGGCAGGCCGCTGGCGCGGATGTGCTGCTCGGTGTGCCAGTGGTCGCGGGCCAGGGTGAAGGTGGCATCGGGCGCGGCGCCGTAGAAGGAGATGTACACCAGGTGCGCGACGCCCACTTCGGCCGCGGCGTCGACGAAGGTGCGGTGCTGCTGGAGGCGGTGGGGGGACTCCGAGGCGGAGACCATCAGGACGCGGTCGGTGCCGCGCAGGGCGTGGACGAGGGCGTCGTGGTCGCCGTAGTCACCGGGCACCGCGGTGGCGCCGGGCATCTGGGGCGCGCGGGCCGGGGTGCGGGCCAGGAGGGTCTGCGGGATGCCGGCGGCGGCCAGGCGGCGGGCGATCCGTCCGCCCAGGCGGCCGGAGGCCCCGGTGACGGCGTAGGTGACCTCGCTGGGAGCCATGGGTTCTCCTTCAAGGGTGCTCGTGGTGCTGCTACGGGCGGGCGAGCGCGGTGACTGCCCGGTCTGCGGGGTGGGTGACGGGCAGGGCGCGGGCGCCGAGGTGGTCCCGGACGCCCGGGTGCCCCTCGTCGATCCGTATCAGACGAGTACGAGGCCGGTGGCGGGTGACACGCTCGGCGCGGAAGCGGATGACGCCGGGCGCGTTGAACCCGGCGCCGGCCCCCACCACCAGCTGGCGGGCGTCGGAGGGCAGGAAGGCGGGCTGGTGACGCCGTGCCGGACGAGGGCGTGGGCGGTCGATCGCAGCGCGACGGGCGAGCCGGCGGCATCGATGAATCCGGCGGACGCGAGGACGGTCGCGGGGACGGTGACCGGGATCGGCCGACCGACCCGGAGGCACGTGTCAGACGGTCGAGGTGATCGCTCGGGTGACGGCCGTGATCGACGGGGTGGGGCGGCCGGGGAGGCGCGCCACGAGAACGCGGCGGATCTCACGTGGCACGCCTTCGACGTGTACGAGGCTCACCCCGGGCGGCAGCACCGGCGAGAGCCGGGACGGCACCGTCGTCACTCCGAAGCCGCCGGCGACGAGCTGGAGTTTCGTCAGCCAGTCGCGTGCGCGGTGGGCGATGTGCGGCCGTCCGGGCAGGCCGGGCCAGACGCCGAGCAGTGGCTCGGCGTGCGACGACGGGGTGGCGATCCACGAGGCGTCGACCAGTTCGTCGACATGCACCGTGGTGCGGCCGGCGAACTTCCCCATCGAAGCCGTCGCCAGGACCAGTTCGGTGTCCACGGCGGTCTCGACGTGCAGGCGCGGCGACTCACCGTCCAAGGGCCGGTGGGGCGGGCGGGACGTCAGTACGGCGAGGTCGATCGAGCCTGCCCGCAGCGCGCGGACCAGGGTGGGTGTGGTGCCCTCGGTCGTGGTGACCGTGATCTGCGGGTCGGTTGCCGCCAGCCGGGTGAGCGCGGCGGGCAGGACGACGGCGCCCGCGCTCAGGAACAGTCCGAGTCGCACGGGTTCGGTCCGTGGGACGGTGCCGGTGAGGTCGGACTCGGCCGCCGCG
Source organism: Streptomyces sp. NPDC056160 (assembly GCF_042268205.1). NCBI lineage: Bacteria > Bacillati > Actinomycetota > Actinomycetes > Kitasatosporales > Streptomycetaceae > Streptomyces > Streptomyces sp. NPDC056160. The sequence continues at coordinate 21,018 of NZ_JBHJUW010000023.1, read as the reverse complement.
AGGCAGTCCAGGATCGTGCGGGCGTGGCGCAGCAGGGTCAGGCCCGCGGCGGTGAGCCGCACCCCGTCGGGGCGGCGGTCGAACAAGGTGGTGCCCGCGCTCCGTTCGAGGGAGACGGCCTGTCGTGAGACCGCCGACTGCGTGTAGCCGAGCCGGGCGGCGGCCGCGGTGAAGCTGCCGGATTCCGCGATCTGCTGCAGGACCCGCAGGCCCGTACTGGAGATGTCCATGCTGTGTACGCATACCACACATGCACGATCGTCGCTTCCCGCATGATCGCCGAACTCCTAGTGTCGATGCCGAGGACTTGGACGAACATGGAGGTCATCGCATGCGAGCAGCAGTACTGACGCGGTTCGGCGCCCCGCTCACGGTGCGCGAGATACCCGACCCCGAGGCCGGCGGCGGTGAGGTCGTGGTCGAGGTGCTGGCCACCTGCGTTCCCCCGTACGCGGCCGAGGTCTTCGGCGGCGAACGCAACTACCCTCTGGTCCCTCCCGTCGTGCCCGGGGTCGGCGGCGTGGGACGGATCGTCCACGCCGGCCCGGACGCCACCCGGCTGCGAGTCGGCGACCTGGTGTGGTGCGACTCCACCGTGCGCTCGCGGGACGACGCCCTGACGCCCGACATCACGCTCCAGGGGTGGAGCTCGCGCGGCGAGGGCGGCGCGCGGCTCGCCCAGTACATGCACGACGGGGCGTTCGCCGAACTGATGCGGGTCCCGACGGAGAACGTCTTCCCGCTGCCCGTGATGGCTGGGGACGACCCGGCCCGCTGGGCCGCGCTCACCGTGCACACCATCTCCTACGGCGGGCTGCTGGCAGGAGGGCTCGCGGCCGGTGAGACGCTGCTCGTCAGCGGGGCCACCGGCAACCTCGGCAGCAGCGCGGTCGCGGTCGCGCTCGCGATGGGGGCGGGCCGCGTGGTCGCGCCGGGCCGCAACCGGGCAGCGCTCGACCTCCTCGCCGACCGGTTCGGTCCGCGGGTGCGCCCGGTGCAGCTGACCGGGGACGAGGCCGCCGACCGGGCGGCGATGTCCGCGGCGGCCGACGGCCCGATCGACATGGTGATCGACATGCTCCCGCCGAGCGCACCCAGCTCCGCGGCGCGTGCGGCGGCGATGACCGTGCGCGAGTACGGTCGTGTCGTCCTCATGGGCGGTGTCGGCATGCTCGGAGGCGACGACCTCGCACTCCCGTACCCGTGGATCATGCGCAACTCGGTCACCGTGCGCGGCCAGTGGATGTACCCGCGCACGGCGAACGTCGGCATCATCCGGCTCCTCGCCTCGGGCGCGCTGGACCTCGCCCCCGAACACGTCCGGTCGTTCGGCCTCGACGCCGTCAACGACGCCATCGCGTACGCCGCCTCGCACGGCGGCCTCTTCGACCGCACCACCCTCGCCCCAGGGGCGGCTGTCACGACCACGAACAGGTGACCACGACCGCCGTGAGCACACCGGGCCGCGCCCGCGGCCCAGCGTGCGGTCGGGCCGCCTGAACGCGCTCACGGTGAGACGCCCCGGTCCCGGCAGTCGGTTATCACCCCCCCCCCAGTGACCGTCCCCCGGCTGCAAGCAGGCCGCCACCCCCACGACAGGCACCTCGCCGACCTGCGGAACTCACCGTCCGCTGAAGCGAGTCCACCGTGCCGTGGAACGGCCACCATCCGCCTGACCCGTGAGGCGCGGCCCGGGCCCGGGACCGGCGGGCGGCCCGGGCGCGTCCCCGGCCTGCCGGCCGCTGCGGGCGCCCAGCCCGTCGAGAACCCGCCCCAGCCAGGCGAAGGGCAACACCGGCCGCCCCCCGCCAAGGCGCCGGTACTCCTGGGCACCGCGGCACGGACCTTGTTCGGGCACTCACCGGCTGCGGTCGTTGCCCTGACGGTGTGGGTCCCCGGCCGTCTGGTCGCAGGGCCCGGTGTTCAGTGGGCGGCGGTGGACGTCGCAGAGTCCTTCGGCAGCGGAACGATGCCGGGGATGGCCGGGGGCGGACGGGCGGGCCGCATTCGCATGCTCTCCACGGTGGGCACGGAGCCGACGGCGGAAAGACGAGAGGTGTGCGCCGTGCAAGCGCGGGTACGCGCGCGGGAGTGAATGGGGTAGTGAAGGCGGCAGTAGTGGAATCAGTGCCCGTGGGCGATGACGGCACCCCACCGGGGGAGCAGGTCATACAGACCACGGCGGCCTTGGACGGGGACGGCACGGACATCGCCCAGGCCCGCCGCCTGGCCGCCGGCTTCCTGACCCGGGCGCAGGCCGAGTACGGCCTGGGTGTCTCCCAGCGCGCCATGGACCTCACGCAGCTGGTGGTCAGCGAGCTGGTCACCAACGCCCGCAAGTACGCGCCCGGGCCGGCGCTGCTGGACCTGCGTATCCTCGGCGACGTGGTGGAGGTCGAGGTGTGGGACTCCGACCCGGTGCTGCCGACTGCCAGGGCCGCGGACGCCGGGCGGGTCGGCCAGCACGGACTGGAGATCGTGGCTGCCGTCGCCCAGGACTTCGCGGTGCGGCGCGAACTGGTCGGCAAGCGCATCACCGTCCGCATCGCCCTGCTCGACGCTCCAGGCGACACCCACGCCGGACGCCGGCACGTGTAGGACGACCGCACCCGACTCGCCGCACGGAACAGCGACCCCCCGGCCCTGCGTCCGGACCAGAACCGGGGGTGACACCCTCGAACGCCCCGCCCCGCCCCGCATCGGAACGCGGTTCCAGCGGTTCCTGGCTCGGCAGGCTAGCGGTTGACCGCCCGCATGCCCGCCTCGTCGTACCGCTCGCCCGCCGCCTGCGGCAGCTCCGCGTCGATGCGGCCCAGGTCCTCCCGGGTCAGCTCGATGCCGACCGCGGCGGCGTTCTGTTCCAGGTAGGTGCGGCGCTTGGTACCCGGGATCGGCACCAGGTCCTCGCCCTGAGCCAGCACCCAGGCGATCGCGAGCTGGGCCGGAGTGACGTCCTTCTCGGCGGCGATCTCCTTGACCTTCGCCGCCAGCCGCAGGTTCGCCTCCAGGTTGGCGTCCGTGAAGCGGGGGTTGTGGCGGCGGAAGTCGTTCTCGTCCAGCTCGTCCGGGGAGCTGAAGCGGCCCGCCAGGAAGCCGCGGCCCAGCGGCGAGTACGGCACGAACCCGATGCCCAGCTCCCGGCAGGCCGGCAGCACCTCGGCCTCCACGTCCCGCGTCCACAGCGAGTACTCGCTCTGCACGGCGGTCACGGGGTGCACGGCGTGGGCGCGCCGGATCGTCTCCGCGCTCGCCTCGCTCAGCCCGATGTGCCGCACCTTGCCCTCGGCGACCAGCTCGCCGAGCGCGCCGACCGTCTCCTCGATGGGCACGTCCGGGTCGACCCGGTGCTGGTAGTACAGGTCGATGTGGTCGGTGCCCAGACGCTCCAGCGAGCCGTGGACGGAACCGCGCACGTGCTCGGCCGAGCCGTCCTGGCGGCCGATGGTGCTCATGTCCCCCGGCACGGCGTCGTCCATCCGGTAGTTGAACTTGGTGGCGATGACGTACTCGTCGCGATGCCCCCTGATCGCCTCGCCGACCAGCGTCTCGTTGGTGAGCGGGCCGTACAGCTGGGCGGTGTCGAGGAAGGTGATGCCGAGGTCGAGGGCCCGCCGGATGGTCGCGATGCCCTCCTCCTGGTCCGTGGTGCCGTAGAAGGCGGACATCCCCATGCATCCGAGCCCGATGGCCGACACCTGGAGGTCCCGCAGACTGCGCTCCTGCATGAGGGTCCTTTCCCGCACTCTCGATCGTGGCCCGTCCGGCGCGAGGGCCTTCTTCCATCTGGCGACGGTTTCCGGCCCCCGGCATCTCGTGACGGGCGGCCCGGTGCGTCGGCCCCGCCCCGCACGCCGGACGACTGCGACGCTACGAGTTGGAGTGCCCTCGAAGTCAAGCCGCGCCGCGCACCCCGCCCGCCCCTCCCGGCTGGGCAGGGGGCGGGGGACCGGCACGGCTCAGCGGCCGAACGTCAGGTGCGGCGCCGCGTTGCGGGAAAGCCGCGTGGGCCCGGGCGGGGCCACCAGCCGGTGGCGAGCCGTCGGTGTCTCAGCCGACCAGCGGCGGCGAGCCGTCCTGCGAGAACGTCACCGTGGTGACGGTGTCCGTGTTGGCCGTGTCCAGGAAGAGTTTGTACAGGTCGACGCCTTGGTAGGTGCCGCCCGGCGCGCCGCCGATGATCTCTACCAGCGCCAGATGGAGATGCGGCGGGGTCGGGTCGAACCGCAGCACGGTGCCCAGCAGGTCGCCCCTGCTGACCTGCGAATCGACGGCCAGCTCCGGCGGCACATCAGTGAGATGGGTGTAGAAGCCGCCCATCATGTCGTTCGGGGCGCGCATGAACAACTGGGCTCCGTAGACCTTTTGCGTGTCCGCACCGGGGTCGTGCGGCGTCAGCTTGGTGATGTGCGCGTCGAAAGCGGCGAAGATCTGTGTGCCTTCGTCCGCGCCCAGGTCCATTCCGAACTGGATGTACCAGTTCGGGGGCTGGTGGCCCCCCTGGTTGGGCCCTCCGAGACCCCCGGTGAAGCCCGACGGGAACGGATTGGAAAGGTCGATGTCGAATGAAGCCATCGTGGTCACCTCTCAACTTCCTACGGATCTCCTGACGGATCACACAGAAAGCACGTCGAAGCCCGCGCCGGCGAGCTGGGACCCCAGAGCGCTCACCGTGGCCGCGTCGTCGAACTGCCCGTTCGCCGGGTCGATTCCGTTGGCGGTCTGGAACGCCTGGACCGCGGCCCGCGTACTGGGACCGTCCGCGCCGTCCTGCCTGCCCGGCTTGAATCCGAGAGCCAGCAGGGCACCCTGTACTCCGAACACGTCGGACAACTGCATCGCGATCTGCTCCACGGGCTGCCCCTGGTCCGCGACCGCCCGTGCCAGCAGGAAATGTTCCCGGTCGAGTTTGTTGCGGATCTCGATGGTTCCCTCGTCCGGAGTGAAGTGGCACTCGTCCGCGGCACCGTTCCAGTCGTTCCTGGCGACAGCCGCCCGGAACACGGGGAAGTCGTTCAGTGTCGGTCCCAGCGCCCAGCACATGCTCAGGGTCGCCAGCTGCGCGTTGGCCGGCCAGGCGGCGAAGCCGCTGAACTCCGTACGGGAAAGGAGGGTCGCCTCCATCTGGTCGAGCTTGGCGAAGACGCCCCGGTCTATCTCGTCGTCGTCCACGTGCAGGGAGGTGAGCGGGGGTCTGAAGGCGTTGTGTCCCTGAGGTGCCAGTTCGAGATGCCCCTTGACGGCGTCCCAGTCGGCGGCGACCTGGTCGGCGGTGGCCTGCGAACCGTCGTCGTTCACCTGCCAACGGAACTGGCGGGCCTCGGCCAGCGAGCGTTCGCGCTCCTCGGCGGTCGGCGCCGAGTCGGGTTTCTCCGTCTCGTCGATCTTGTTGCCGATGCCGGTGCTCACCCAGCCCTTCTGGTCCAGGTACATGAAGCCCACCCGGCCTTCGAGCGGATCATTGAACCCGATCCAGTAATTGCGCACGCTGTCGAACATGGTGCTGTCTCCTCACCGTCCTGGCCGGTCACGTGCCTGTCGCCCGGTCAGTGGTGACCGAACCCGCCCGGCCGGCCGAACCCGCCCGGTCGGCCGGGTCCGTCGTGATCGTCACCGTCGTCCTCCGATCGGTCGTGCCCGCCCTCCCCGTCGCCCCCGTCGTGTCTGTCATCGCCGTCGCCAGGCCCTCCCTGACCGAGCGGGACCTCCACGGCATCGCAGTAGATCACCGGTCCCTCCGGTGCGGACGGCGTGAGCACCGGTCCCTGGGGCGGGAGCGGGAGCTGTCCGTCGGCCGGAACACCCTCGGTCTCCATGACCAGCAGGCGCAGTGGTGCGTCCCGCAGCTCCGGCGGCACCGGGACCTGGCCGGTGTAGAAGGGCCGGTGGGAGGACTCCGCGTCGATCGAGGCCAGTGGGGTGATGGTGTCGTCGAGGGTCACCCAGCCGAGGTCTTCGTCGGTGATGACGTCGTGCCGGCGTTGCAGCGCGGCGGTGATCCGGGGCGGCTGCGCACCGGTGGGATCCCAGGAGGGGCCGGTGACGCTGACCGACAGCGGCCGGCCGGGTTTCACCGTCAGCTCCCGGTCGGGCAGGGTGCGGACCAGGTCGGCGAGGACGACGGACGAGATCTCGGCTCCGGGGATCGAATCCGGCTGGTAGCGGACGAGAGCGAGCCGGACGAAGGGCAGGCAGGCGTCCGCGGTGTCCAGTTCCAGGTCGCAGAACCAGCGGCCGCCCTCCTCGTCCGCGTCGAACTGCGGAGAGAAGCCCACGACCGTGACGGGCAGCCTGCCGGCAGGCGTGGGAAGCGAGAGTTTGGCGGGCGGACCCACGGCGTTGGTGAACGTCTTCGCGGTCGGGGCGACGACGGGGGCCGAGCGGTGCAGGGCGTCGCGGCCCATCAGGGTGACCCAGGCATCGCGGACGGAGTCCGGGTCACCGCCGGGCGGCTCGCCGAGGACCACTCCGAGCAGTTCGCCGTCTCCTGAGGAGAACCACGGACGCTCCAGGTACACCCGGACACCGCCGCCGCGCCGGCGTCTGACCATCGCGCCGGACGGCCCGTCGCCCTGCTCCAGGGAGAGCGTGGGCATGCAGTACAGCAGGCGCGGTGCCGTGGGCGGTGCGCTGCTGAGTACCGAGTACTCCTGTGCCGCCCCCTGTACGGTGAGATCGTCCCGGCCCGGGTCGGCGAACTGCGCGGGGAAGCAGTCGCCGAACCCGCTGCCCGCCAGGGGGCGGTAGCGCACCGCCCGGTGTTTGGTGTCGCCGAACTCGTGCTTCCCGATGAGGGGCGGGGTCCTGTCGGTGACGGACTTGTCCTCGGCCGCCTGGGTGCTGAAGGACAGGACACCGTTCTGGAGGAGCGCGGGTTCGGTGCCGGGGGCCCCGGTCCGACTCGCCCGCGCCGTCAGCAGTCCGAAGACCGGGGCGGTCATCGTGCGGCTGTCCCGGCCGGCCGGGCCGGCGTCCGTCACCTCCGACCACTCCGCGACCAGGTCGATCCGGCCCGTACTGTCCTCGTCGAGCGCGACGGTGCCGGCGAGGTGCTGGCCGGTCGCCTTCTCCGGACGCGGCGGCTGCTGCGCCAGCCCCAGCACGGGGGTCCGCAGAGGCTTCTGCACGGCGTGGACGAGGGTCAGGTCCTGCCCCGGGGTGAACATCCAGTGCCCGCCGGCCGCGGCCAGCGCCAGCACCTGGTCGGCCGGTTGCGGCACGGGACCGGACCCCGGCGCCGGCATCGGCGTCTGCCTGAACCAGGTGGCCAGGCCCATCACGTCCTCGTCCAGATCGATCCCGGAAGACACCTGGACCACCGCCACGGCCCCCTTGGGCAGCAGGACCGTCAGCACCCTGGACGCGTCGTCGAAGCGGGGCGGCCCACTGCCCTCGGCCAGCCTCAGCCGGAAGGACTCGGGCCGATGCCAGACGGGCCCGTTCCAGGGGACGAAGAACGGCTGGTCGGCGGGGATCCCGGGCAGGCCGTGGAAGACGGCACCCGAGGAGAGCGGTTCGGGGAGATAGGGCAGTTCGACCTGCTCGCCGGTGTGCAGGGCGGTCGTCGGCGGGTGGGCGGGGTCCGCGGTCGGTGAGGTGATCGGCGCGGGCCGCACGTCCGGCCCGGTCACGTCGTTCAGCGAGCCGCTCTCCCGGACGGCCAGGTCGTAGACCGCGTCCTGGACGCCGCGGTCGCTCGACCCGATGGCCTCGTCCAGCAGCCCGTGGCGCTCCACACACTGCAACGACGCCTTCGGTGCCACCAGGTGACGTTCGTCGCTTCCCTGGTACGGGGCGTGACCCCCCGCGGTGACCAGCGGCGAACCGTTGAAGGCCGCGGCGTACTCCTCCGCGGTGGTGCCGCCCGCCGGTGCCGTACCGGCGCCGCAGTCGACGGTGAAGCCGTTCTTGCGGCCCAGCTCGGTGAGGGACTGGCAGCCGGGGTTGCCGTCCGCGTCGCTCCCGGAGAATCCCTGAGCGCGCTGCTCCTCGGCGTAGGCGGCCCTGGTCAGGTCCCCGAAGACGCCGTCGGCGCCGCCCGGAAGGGGGTGGCCGTCGGCGATGAGGGCCTGCTGGACGGTGCGGACGTCGTCGTTGGTCAGCTGGAACTGGACCCGGGAGAGCAGGACCGGTGCCGTGGTCTGCGGTGCGCCGGGAGCGTCAGCCGGGGGCGGTGTGGGGCCCGGGCTGCTCCGGATCACCATCCGGTAGGGCGAGGCGCCCTCTTGCAGCGGCAGCCGGGGTACGACGGCCGGTGCGAGGACGGGCTCGAACCTCTGGAAACGCAGCACTCCCGCAGCGGGAAGCGTCAGGTCCTTCGGGCCCGTCACAGCCGGCGCCCCGGGGTCTGTCAGAGCCGTGGCCTGCGTGGCGTCCAGGCCGTTGCCCGCCAGGTCGACGGTGCGCAGCCGCACCCGGTACCCGGCCCCGAAGCGCAGCCTGGGCAGGGAGCCGGGCCGCACCCTGACCGTGATCTCCAACGGTACGCCCGGCCCGGCGTCGTTGTTCGGGGGCACGGGCGGCTTGGGGGGCTTGCCGGGCTCCTCCTCCGCGGAATCCAGCACCAGGCCCGGAAGCTGGGCCGAGAGCGACTGTCCTTGCCAGGTGGCCAGCTGTTCGGGTACGTAGAGCGTGGAGTCGTCCCGTGAGGAGACCAGGTGCTCCTGGAAGAAGCCCTCGTCCGAGACGGTGAGCAGCAGCGGTCCGGAGTTCCGCCCGCGGTACTCCACGTCGCGCTCGTGCAAGGAGAACCACGTGCGCCTCTGGTCGTCCCAGATGTCCATCCGGTGGCCGCGCACCACGTCCTCGGCGAACAGTTCGGGGGCGGTCGCGTCGTCGTCCGGGGGCTGGGCGTCCGGCGGGGCGACCTCGGGGTTGTTCGTCGCGAGCACCCCGGTGAAGGCCCTGTCGTGCTCTCCCGCACGTGCGAAGTCCTGGGGCAGGGTGGACAGGCGCTGGTGCTGGGACAGCGTTATTCCGGGCGTGCGCACAGGGCCCAGGCCGACGGAGTTCCCGGTGGCGGCCAGCATGCCCAGGGCGGCGGCGTCGAAGTCGGTCTGCTCCCAGATGAACTTGTTCTCCCCCGCTTCGTCCTGCGCTCCCAGGGCGACCAGGCCCCGGGACGGCGGCGGCAGCGGATCACCGGGTGTGGCCGCCTTGGCCGCGGGGACGAAGACGTGCCGGTCCGGGAGGAAGACGTAGTGGGTGCGGGAGGAGACGTCGTGCGGGTCCGCTTTCGGTTCGGGCGGCCACAGGGGTACGACCGTGAGCAGCCGTTCGCCCGAGGAGACGGGGAGGCGATCGGCGGGCAGCAGGAAGTCCAGGACGAGCCCGAGCCGCCTGAGCAGCGCGGGGTGGTCGCCCAGATGGGTGAGCAGTTCGTGGAAGTCGGGAGGCTTGGCGGTCACCGGCTGCGGCGCGCCCCGGTCGGTGTCGGCGGCGACCGTCTCCAGCGGCGCGTTCGAGTGGAACCCCTTCAGCGAGGCGAGCTCCGTCAGGTCGGGGCCCCGCGGCCCGGCCGCTGTGCCGAAGGAGTGGGCCGGGCTCCCGGATCCCTGTCCCTGCGGGGTCTGCGAGGCCGCGCTCTGGGCGTTCAGCGCTCCCCACGTCGAGGGCGGACTGCCGGGCCACATCCGGCCCGCGCCGGCGTAGGTCCGCTTGGTGAAGTCGCGCACCTCGGCCACCGAGTAGCTGCGGACCTCCCGTGAGCTGGTGTCCGGAGTGCTGAAGGTGTACGGCTCCAGTCGCGTGTCCGCGGGGAAGACGCTCGCCCACAGCGTGGGATCGGGCGCGGGACCCTGCGGCCGGAGGCTGCCCGTGAAGACCGCGGAAGTCCCCGGGGTGCCGTTCTCCGTCGCGAACTGGAAGACGGCCGCACCGACCTTCCCCGGCCAGTCGAGGAAGTCCGGGAACTGGCTCAGTGTGCCGTCCGCCGCGGGCTCGCCCGATGGCTTCGATGGCTCCAGCCGGGGGGCGACGAAGACCGACACCCTGGCCTGGGTGCCGTCGTCGGACAGACCCGCCGGTAGTACGGTCCAGTTGATGTGCTGGTCGATGGGCATGGTCGTCTCCCACCGGGCTCACCTGGCGTAGGCCTCGCAGTAGGCGCGCCAGTGCGGTTCCCTGGGCATGCAGAGGGCGAAGGAGGGGTCGGCGGGCGAGCCGGAGAAGGTCCGCTCGAACGGGATAGAGACGGACTTGCTGAAGAAGGCGATGCGCACGCTGACGGTGAGGTTGCCGCTGCCGAAGATCACCGACTGCTTGCCGTCCTTCCGGTAGCCGAGTTGCACGTAGAAGTCGACGGACACCGTAACGATGCCCAGCACGGAGAGGAAGCCGTTGAACCGCAGGTAGCCGCTCAACTGGGCGCTCCCGGAGCCGGCGATCTTGAAGAGGACGCCTGCCATGATGGTCACGCCCCCGGCGGCGACGCCGACGTCGATCGCCGCGCTGCCGCCGAACTCCAGGGAACCCTCGACCTCGCTCAGGCCCTTGTCGACGTCGACCAGCATGGAGAAGTAGCCGCCACCGCCGAAGAGGGAGACGGTGACATCGAAGGGGTGCTGCTGCTCGGAGACGGAGAAGCGGAAGGAGACCGGGGAGGAGTCGAAGGGGATCGTCAGTTCGGCCGAAAGGGTGAGGTTCGTCAGGGTGAGGATGCCCAGGGCGATGGAGGGCAGGGCGAGTCTGTAGCCGGCGACGATACCGGCGGGCCGGACGTCGACGTAGGCCCCGGGGCCGATGACGTCCGAGGGCAGGGCGCTGCGGAGGCTGTTGATGAACTCCAGATCGTGATCGAACGACACTGCCAGTCCGGAGGCTGTGACGTCGGGCTTCTTGCCCGGGCCGGTGCGGAACCTCAGGTCGGCGATGTCGACCCGGATGTCGCCGAAGTTCAGGGCGAAGCCCGTCAGTTCGCCCGACACCGTGGCGTTGTCCACGGCGTCCTTCGTGCGGGTGGTCCTGGCGTCCAGAGTGAGCGTGGCACCGGTGCCGGCATCGGACGGGACGAAGAAACGTGTCGGGTCGTCCGCCGCCAAAACGGAGGCCGGGCCCGGCAACCTGGTCTTCCACACGTAGCGCAGTTCCTTGCCCTGTCCGTCCGCCAGGTCGCGGATGCGCAGCACCGGCACCGGCAGCATGCGGTTCGAGTCCTTCAGGATCGCGTCTATCTGGTCGTCGCCCAGATTCCGAAGCTGGCCGAGGTCGTCCTTGACGATGCCGCTCACGACCTCGGAAAGGTCGATCAGGCCCAGCAGTCTGGCCCCGCCGAAGGCCGCCTTCACCAGATTCCGCGCGTCGGCGGCGGAGTCGGCCGCCGCGAAGAGGTCAGGGACGACTCCTGCCTGGCTGGTGATGACCTGGAGCGCGGCCCGGGGACTGGCGAGACCGCCGGCCTTCTCCGCCCCCAGGGTGAGGGGGAGGGGGTTCGTGAGCCTCAGATAGGCCCCGGCGGGGTGGCTGTCCATGCTCTGCTGGAGGTAGGTGGGGTCGAACGTCACCGCGAGGGCTTCGGCCTTGGGCAGGAACTGCTCGACCGCGGGCACCCGGACCATCCCGGCGGACACGTAAGGCAGGCCCACCTCGGGGTGCGCGTGGCCGTCCATCGTCCCGAGTCCGAAGGTCAGGGTCTCGACCGCGTGGGCGGTGCTGCCGGGCGCCTCGGTTGGAGGCTGTGCCATGGCCATCGTCTGACCGTGCAACTCACGCGTGTGGCGGTCGGGGACACCGTTGTGCTGGTCCGGCTCCTGGTAGACAGCGGTGAAGTTCCCGTCGGGGTCGGGGAGCCCGTCGGGCACGAACACCAGGGGCATGGTGAAGCTGACCTTCCGGCCTTCGCAGTCCGTCCCGATCAGGGTGAACTCGTGGTCGACGTCGGTGTTCTGGAGGACCACCCAGAAGGCGGTGAAGTCCTTGAGCGGCCTGGTCGGGCCGTCCACCTCCTGCGACACCGGTTCCGGCGGTCTGATGGGCGGGGTGGCACGGTCCGTGATCCGCAACGTGCGGAAGGGCATCTCGCGGCCTTGGTGCGTGTAGCCGGTCTGTCCGTACTCGACCTCCGGCTGCTTGACGATGATGCGGTCCTCACGCCGCAGGAAGGCGACGATGCCGTCGCTCGGGTGGGCGGCGAACACCCGCCTGAACTCCTTGACGTGCGAGGCCTCGTGGCCGGTGCTCAAACGGCCGTGCCGCACCACACGTACGTACTGGTCGCGCCCCAGACCCGTGATGTGGTCGTACGCTTCCAGCCCCCTGCTCGCAGGCAGCGGTGGCCAGGCGCCGTGCAGATGGGCCGAGGAGCCCAGGGGGGTGACGATGAACTGCTCCGAACGCAACGGCGCGCTGGGGATGTCGGCGGGCAGGCCACCCGGGACGACCTGTTCGTTCCGGCTGGTGAGTGTGACGATGTCCGCCAGGTCCTCGGCCGCGAGCGGGCTGCCGGCGGGCAGGTCGCCCCGGTCCCCGACCGCCGCGAAGGCCCGGAGCAGCACGTCGCCCTCCTGCGTGCCGTGCAGCCGGGCGTGCCACAGGGCGGTGCGCCCGCCCACCTGCTGGGGAGCGGTCCGGCCCACCCAGTCGACCGGTTCGTCGTAGGTGATCAGCAGCCGGGTGGGGAACTCGATGACGCTCCTCGGGAGGCCCTGGAAGAGGGCCGTTCCCGTCGTGTCCGGTTTCGTCGAACCGACCGGTACGGTCATCGGCACCAGGCGCGACCAGTCGAGCAGCGAGTCCAGCGACAGCTCCAGGTCCTCCAGGGTGGCCGGCACCGAGAAGGACAGAGTGCTCGCCCCGGCGGTCACGGCGGACACGGTGCCGGTGGCGGGCAACTGCTCAAAGGCCTGCTCCAGCACGTGCTGGGGCGGCAGCGTGACGACCACGAGCGTCGGAGCGGCCGGGTTCGTCCGCACCAGACGGTGGCCGTCGAAGCGCAGATTGACCAGGGATATGTCGAGGACGAGCATGTCCGACGGCCGCACCACGCGGAACGGGCCCTGCACGACGTCATCGTCCTGCGGGCAGGAGTCGGCAGGACTGTCGGGGCGGGGACCGTCGGGCGGATCGGACGGACGGCACCCGCCGGGGGCCCCGCGCCCGCCGAAGTCACCATCGTGATCGTCACCGGGACCACCGAAGTGGCCGTCGCCAGGATGGTGTCGCAGGTCTTGCCACAGCCCCGGGGAGCCGGGGCGGGCGATGTCGAATGACATGGGAAACGCCTCATCCGGGGTTCTGAGCGTCATGACGTGACATGAAGCCACCGACCTCTTCTCCATGTTCACTCTTGTGGCGGTGCCCCGCTACCGGGCGCGGCGCGTCGTTCACCGGCCGCGCGGCAGCCATTTCGTATACGCCTCAACCGAATTGGCGCCGCGGCGATGGCCCCGGCAGAGCGTGCCCGACGGCATGACCACGGATGCCCGGGAGTTCCCGGTCGCTGAGGGCGAACGCTAGGAAACGCCAGGGAACGCCACCCTCACCGCCGTTCCCCGGGGCACCGTCGTTCCCTTCGGCGGGTCCTGACGGACAATGGCGGCCGGTGCCGCCGAGGGCCCGGACTCCGGTGCCAGCTCGAGCCTGAGCGTGGTCGTGCCCAGTTTCGCGGCGGCCTCGTCCATGGTGCAGTGGATCAGGTCGGGTACCGCTTCCTGACCGCCGAACGCGGCGCTGAGCACGTCCCTGCGTGCGTCCGCGGCGACCTTGCCAGAGAAGTAGAAGGCGACCGTCGACCCGACAGCCGCGGCGAGCGCCCCGATCAGTGTGCTCCGGAGGTTGGTGTCACGCACCGCGAAGGCCACCGCGCAGAAGGCCACGAGGCCGGTGACGAGTGCCAGGGCGATCCAGCTGCGGACGATGCTGCCGTCCGAGGACGCCGAACGGCTCGGAACGAAGCGCCGGGCGGCGACCAGGACGACCCCGATGGCCACGACAGCCACCAGGAGGATCACCAGGAGTACCTGGACGTGTCCCCATGAGATTTCCGCCGGACCATTCGTCTGCGGCTCAAGAACTCTCATTCCGCGGGCCCCTCGCTGCTCACCCCCTGCCGCACCCTGATGGTCACAGGACCGGGCGCGCGGGACCGCCGGCCGGTGACGAGCCGGGCCCCGCAGTCCTCCCCGTTTCCGAGCCTCGCCCCCGCTCCGCGCAGGACGCAAACGCGGCGATTCGGGTCATACTCGGCCGCGAACCGCGCTGTTCGAGGCGCCCGCGGCCGATGGTGCGGCGGTCAAGGGCCGCTGCTCCGCGGAGTTGCACGGCCTGGTGGCACCGACTGAGACTGGTGACGGGAGGCTTCCGCCGTTCGCCACGGGGGAGCCGCCTTGCCGGCTCCCCCAGGGACTGCTCGGCAAAGACCTCTTCACGACGGTGGTGCGCAGGCTGACCCTGGCGCGGGCTTGGGTGACCTCGGGCCGCAACGGCGTCCGGCGAGGACCGTACGGGGGCGGGCGCCGCCGCAGGCGACGAAGGTGCTGCTGGAGCGCGAACGGCTGCGGCAGTCGCGGCCGCACGCCCTCGACGCGCCGGCCGAGGTGTTCGTACGCGAAGGCAGGCCGGCGCCCGCCCTGCAGGCGACAGGCAAGAGCCCGCGCGCTGAGCCGTCGCGGGAGAACGCGCACCGGGTCGCCGTGTCCGCGCACCCGGCGGAGGCCATGCCGACGAGGCGGACCGTCACCACCGCTCGCTCCGGCGGCTGCCGCGGCGGGAGTGGGGTGCCGAGCGGGCTCCTCGTCTCGCACCGCCGCGCGCCCGTCGCGGGGTGGCGGACCACCCGGAAGGAGGTGACACCGGACCGACTTCGGGCTGACGGCGCGTCAGCAGGCACGACGTGCCGTAACGGAAGGCCGAGGACCCACTCGGCCGGCATCGTCCTCGACCACCGGACGCTCGCCTCCGGACGTCGCCGGACGGTGATCCGGGAGGACCGCATGACACCGACCCAGAAACTTCCGATCGTCTACGTGCGGGGATACGCAGGCGGCACCGCCGGCATCGACAAGGCGGTGACGGACCCCTTCTACGGCTTCAACCTGGGCTCCACGCACATCCGCATCGGCCCGGACGACGAGCCGTGCTTCTACCAGTTCGAGAGCCCCCTGCTGCGCCTGCACCTGGACGAGGGCTACCAGATCCTCGTCGACGGCGGTCAGGAGCTCTACCTCGCCACCCACGACACCATCCCGCCGGACAGCATCTGGATCCACCGGTTCTACGACACGTCCGCGACCAGCTGGGGCGGGCCGGCGCACGAGTTCCGGATGGAGACGGCCGCGCAGGACCTGTGGAAGCTGATCGAGACGATCAGGGACAAGTCCAAGGCACCCCGCGTCCACCTGGTGGCCCACTCCATGGGGGGCCTGGTGTGCCGTTGCCTCATCCAGAAGGTTCTTCCGGACCTCGGCCTCGATCCGGCCGACTACGTCGACAAGCTCTTCACCTACGGCACGCCGCACGGCGGCATCGCCTTCGACGTCGGCTTCGGCGTGCTGGAGAAGCTGCGCGACGTCACCGGCATCGACGGCGCGGAGATCTTCGGCCCGGAGCGGATGTACGCGTACCTGACCCCGAAGACGCTGACCGACCCGGATGGTCCTCCGGCGAAGTGGGACAGCCGCGCGATGCCCGGCAACGGGCCGTCCTCCTTTCCCCACGCCCGCGTCTTCTGCCTGGTCGGCACCGACCCGACCGACTACGACGTGGCGCACGGCCTCTCGGCCGCCACGGTCGGGCCGCGCAGCGACGGTCTGGTGCAGATCGACAACGCGTACGTTCCCGGCACCCACCAGGCCTACGTGCACCGCAGCCACAGCGGGAGCTACGGCCTCGTCAACTCCGAGGAGGGGTACCAGAACCTGCGCCGCTTCCTGTTCGGGGACCGCCAGGTGGAGGCGGCGCTCGTCGGCGTCCACCTGGCACAGCCGGCCGACACGATCTGGCAGGCCGAGGTCCGGCTGTCGGTGCGGGGCCTTCAGATCGTCACGCACGAACGCACGAGCGCCCACTGGTGCCCCGTCCAACTGGGTGACGGCGCGGAGGGCGCCGCCGACACGCCCCCGGACTCCGGTGCGGCCACCGCCGCGGCGGACGGGGCGACCGTCCCGCTGGTGAACACCTTCCTGTGCAGCGGCCTCAGGGCGGACGACTCCGGCGCCATGCGGTACGCACTGCACCTGCGGATCCTGTCGCTGCACCGGTGCGACGGGGTGCTGAGCTTCCGGGACCACCTGGAACAGTCCGCCGACTTCGACGACACCCTGGTCGTCGACGTCGGCGCGGGCCCGGCCGACGGCGTGCCCGCGCTCTCGGCCACCTGGAACTCGGCCATCAACGGTCCGATCAGCGGCTACCGGCCCGGGGGCAGCGTCCTCGACGACGAGAACCCCGCCCCCTGCGTCTGGGTGAACCACATCCGGCTGCCCGCAACCGCCGCCCCGATCCTCGGGGAGGATGCGCGGATCCGGCTCACCGTGACCCCCTGGAACTGACCGGACCAGCGAGAGTGCGCCTACGACCCGCGGGAGGCCGGGTGACCGTCGTGGACGGCGACGCGTGCGGCACGACCCGCCCGACGGTCACCCGCGACACGACACCCCGCTCGCCGGAGGGCGGGCACAGGGGGCACGGAGGCACCGCCCAGGTGCCTCCGGACGTGGGAATTCCCGGCGCGACGGCGCGGCCGTCGACGGCCGGAGCGGAAAGGTGGTGTGCTGGTCACCGCACAAGATCGTTCGACCGGGCGCGCGCTCGGCGGGCATCCGCCGGGGCGGAGCCGGTCCGCACCGTCGGCACGGTCGGAACACCGCGGACGGCCGGTGGCCTCAGGAGGTGATCAAGTGAGGGCTGCCCCCAGGTCTCCATCCCGCTCGCACCTGAAGGTGCGACGGCCCCCACCGCGGACCCCGCGGTCCCACGTGGCCATGGCAGTGATCCTGCTGGTCCTCCTCGTGACGACACTGATGATGGGGTGGTTCGGTCTCGAGGACTTCGTCCATGCCCTGACCTTCCCCGGGCGTCTCACGGGTGCCGTCCTCATCGCGGTCGCCTTCACCACGCTCCTGGGCTCCGCCGCCGTCGTGGACCACTGGTTGTGGCGCAGTTTCCCCTACTCCGGCATGGTCGCGCTGATCGGCGCGTTCGCGGCCCTGCTGACCAACGCCCTGCTCGTGGTGGAGACGAGGAGCGGCGACTCCGTGGCGTACCTCGTGCTGTTCGGCGCTCTCACGGCGGGTTCGGCGTGGGCTGTCTTCGCCGTGTGGCGGACAGCGGTCATGATTCCCGCTCCGAAGCGCGTGGCCGCGGCGCTCATCGTCTCCTCGGCCATCGCGATCGCCAATTTCGGCTACCAGAACCTTTACCAGCCCTACCAGCGCGAGACCAGGCCTCTCGTCCGAATGGCCCTGGGCGATCCCGTGCTGAATCAGGACCGGAAAGAATTCGCCGTGCCGGTCGACATCACGTTGGAGAACCGCGGGGACGTCGGTTTCTACGTGCTCGGCACGGAATTCCACGCCATGGCGGAACGGGTGCCGTTGAGCCCGAAGGACCGGCTCCGCCGGCAATGGCGGTCCGACGCGGAACAGTGGAGCAGATCCCAGGAAGTGAACCCGCTCTCCCGAAGGGAGATCCACCAGCCCGGCGAGATGGTGGAGGCACGACCCTGGATGCCCTACGGACAGTGGATCGAGTCGAGCGACACGTTCGCGACCCGAGTGGTGGTGCAACTGCCCATCGACACCCCGTACGACCAGCTGGCGTTCTACGCCACCGCCAGCCTCGCACGCAAGGACCGGCTCGGTCTCGAGCCACCGCTCCAGTTCAAAGCGTACTCCTGGAGCGGGAAGGAGGTCCCCACCTGGGTGAAGGAGCAGCAGAAGAGCGGCCTCGACTCCATCATCTACCGCGCCAGGGTGCACGAGAACAATGCGATCGACGAGCGCACGAGAGACCCCCGGTACGTGACGGTCTACTGGAGGTTCGGCACGCACGGCGCGAGTGTGGCGACGATCGTCGCGCGAAGGGGCGAGGAAGACCATATCCCCACCGGAGCGCAGGAGCGCGAGCTGGTGAGCCGTTACGGGCTGGTCGATGTCCTCACCGGCCCGATGGAACGGTCGCTGTGGGACATCAAGAGCCGGCGCTGACGGGCCTGGCCGCGCCGCACGCACCGCCGCGCCCCTCCAGTCGCTCCAGCCACGCCACCAGCGCCAGCGAACTGTTCACCCGGTCCCAGGAGTACGAGTCCCCCAGGCCGAACTGGGCCTCCCGCACCGCCCGGCACAGCAACGGCACGTCGAACATCTCCGTCACCAGCGGATGCCGGGCGGAGCGGCACAGGTCGACGAGTTCACCACCGTGGGCCCGCAGACCGCGGACATAGAGATCGTTGAAGGGAACCTTGACCGTCCTGCGGCGGATCCGCGCCGGCAGCAGGTCCGCCATGGCCTCGCGCAAAGCCGCCTTCGGACGCCCCGGATCGAACAGGGCTTTGGCAGGGAGGCGGCGCATCGTGGCGATGACCTCCGGGTCGAGGAAGGGGTGCGAGAGGAAGAACCCGTCCTCTCTCGCGCGCTGCCAGGACAGCAGGTCCGGAGCGGCGAGGTAGTTGGCCGCCTCGTAGAGCGACTGCTCCGGCCTGCGCCCGTACACGAAGCGGCTCTCCGCGACGCTGGCCTCCCGGTAGCCGTGCGCTCGGGCGAATGCGGCCCGCAGCCATCGGGGGCGGTTGAAGGTGCCGAGGCCGCCGAGCACTGTTCCGCCGCGGCCGAGCGCCCGCATCCGTTCGGCCGCCAGCGGGAGAGCCGGCTGTACGACGTAGGCGTGCACGACCTCCCGCAGCCCCCGCTCGCCGCCCTCGGCCCAGGCGCGTGCCTGCTTGGCCAGCTCCCGGAACCGTCCCGTGCGGGCCAGACCGTGCAGGTGGAACGGGTTGGCGTCCACGACCGGGTCGGCCCCGCAACCGGTCAGGACGGTGTCACAGCCCAGTTCCGCGGCGGCGGCGTGGAGCCTGGTCCAGAACGGGGCGCGGAAGGCGTGTGCATGAGGCTCGTCGGCGTCTCCCGCGTGCTGCTCGAAGTCGTCGAAGTCGGCGAGATCGTCCGCGTCGACCATCACCGGGCGGGCCGCGGGGGCGAGACGGCAGATCCCCTCCATCGCCGCGTCGAGGTACGGCCGCTCCGCGGCCAGCTCTCCGCCGGTGAAACGACCGGCGAGCAGGAAGAGGTTCCCGGAACCGTCCCGGTCGCCGGCCAGCAGACGTGCCGCGAGCAGCGCGACGCTGGTGGAGTCGAGGCCGCCGGAGACATGGCATGCCGTCATGGTGCCGATACGGCGCCGAACGGCCCCCTCCAGTGCCACGCGCAGATCCTTCGCGGCCCCACGGCCGCGGGAACCGTCCGCTGTCGGCGCGGACGGGTCGTGGGCCTGACGGGCGTCCCGCGGCACCCGGCTGCGCACCCGCCCGGTGACCGAAAGTTCCAGCACCTCACCGCCGAGGACGCGGTGCACCCCGGCGAAGGGTGTGAGGTCCGAGTGCGGTTGCGCCATGTTTCCGGTGAGGTACCGGCAGAAGTAGCGAGGTTCGAGCGCTGTGCCGCTGCCCAGGCAGCGGACGGAAGTGCTCACGGCGCTCACGCGGCCACCGGACTCTGTGAAGAACAGCGGAACGCGTGCCTGCTCGTCCCGCGTCACGAGGACGCGGTCGCGGTACACCAGAACGGCCGCGTAGTCGCCGGCCGGCAGCGGCGCGGCGGCTCCCCGCCGGCCCAGGAGGTCCAGGAGACCGCGGGCACCGGCCACCCGGTCCCGGGCCGAGCCGACCGAGCCGACGACGGCCGCGGTGCCGGCCCGCGAGGAGACCGTCGTCACGAGTCCCTGACGTTCCATCGCCCCGGAGGTCCAGAGCTTCGGCGCACCTTCGGCCCACTCCAGGCGGAGCGCCTCCACGTCACGGTCCTCCGGTGCCGATCGACAGCACGGGGGTGAACGCGTGCCCGCGCGGATCGGCGTCGGGGATGCACAGGCCTCCGGAAGCCGCCCATGCGTGCATGGCGAAGGGGTGTTCGCGCACACCGACGTGGAGAACGGCCTCCAGGCCGCGTCGCCGTAGCAGGACGAAGGCCGTCACGGCCTCGGACTTGCAGTCGCCGTTGACGAAGCAGCTTCTCCGGCTTTGCGACTGCACTGCTCGTTTCAGCCGCCCCACCTGTTCCGCCGAGGGTCTGTCCGCACGGACGTAATCCGGGGCGGCCACGGACAGCAGCCGCAGCACCCGTCCGAATCCCATGGCCCGGATCAGCAGGTGCGCGCCGTGCAGCCAGAGTCCGATGCCGGCTTCCGTGGGCTCCCGTCGGTGGTCCGCCGCGCAGCCGGCCCGGACGAGTCCGGTGACGACTTCGGTGCGTTCCTCGGAGTTCCCCCCAGCCACCACGCGGACGTCCGTCGACGTCATCCCTAGAAAGCGTGTCCGCTTCCAGTCCGCGATCAGTGCTCCGCCGGACAGCGGGGTGACACGGCAATGCGGTGCCAGGATCTCCGCCAAGGCGGCCAGGGCATCATCAGCCTCGTCTGCCACCGCGCATCCTTCCGGGTCCGGTCAGGAACGGTGTCAGGACTGGTATCCGTGACCGTCGTAGAATCCGCCGCTGAAGCCCCGGATCAGACGGCTGTCACCGAGAAGAACGAGTCGGCGCGGCTTGCGGATCCGCAGCAGTCGGAGAAACATGGCCTACCTCCGAAATCGGGCAGGATCTGTCAACTCCAGGCTACCCGGACCCGGATGCTCCGCAACCGGGCCGCGAGTCCGGCGCCGACGACCGGAGCCGGACACATCGGCACGAACCCCGACGACTCACCCGGAGCCGCTTCGCCCCCGGACCGACAGGGCCGCCACCACTTCCGCGCCGTCACGTACCGGCGCGGCCACCGTTGTCGGGTCTTCAAAGTTGAGCGGTGCGGAGGTGTCCGCGGGCTCGGCGGGTGGTGACGCAGCGTGTGCGTAGGCGCTGGTTCGTAGCGTTGCGGAAC